>JAVZVY010000005.1:0-35270 GCA_038878295.1 Candidatus Micrarchaeaceae archaeon
CAGGGAGCTTACTTTCTTGCCAAGAGATCCAGAAACGCTGTTTCCATGATGTAGCAGATCTATTCTTCATGAGGGTTGCGATCGCCGGGATTTGAACCCGGGTCTTTGGCTTGGAAGGCCAAAGTCCTACCAGGCTAGACTACGATCGCTTTAATCATTTTCATCGTGATAGATATTTATTGCTTGCTAATACCTCTTTTGCAAGGCAAAGCAATCTGTTCGGTTTTTGTCTAAGCAGTATACGACATTTAAAAGCTTATCAGTGCTATTCTCTCCAAAGGTGTAAAGATGGTTGTTGATAAAGAAGAAATAAAGCCTGCACTGAGGAATGCTGGTGGCTCAGAGGGCATAGGCATAGTAGGCATGTCTAGGTACGTGAGCCTGTTTCTGCCTACTAGCGAAAAAGTCAAAGTCATAGAGAACATAAAAAGCGTCGAAGATGAGCTCAGCAAGGTAAGCAAAGGTCTTGGCTTCACTGAAGGCTACAGCATAGCCAATGTCGGAGAAACGCCGATTACCGGAGCGATAATGGCCATAGTAAAGCTTGCTATACAGCACAACATAAGCCTCTCTGGAGTAAAGAGCCTTCTGTATTCTACAGAAACGCCGAGCAGCCTTGCTGCAAACGACGCGGTTGCAATAAGAGACGGCGTAAACAGGGTTTCCAAAATACTCAGGGAAGAGGGCATTGCAGACATAGGCACTCTTGATCCGGAAGATCTCCGCCACAACCAGAGCGCATGCGTTTCCGGCGTCGAATCCTTGTTTTCCATAGCGGCTGTAGGCAAGATAAGCGGCCCTACGATAATAGTGACATCGGACAAAGCATATTACAAATGGGGCTCAAAAGAAGATGAAACAGGCGGCTACGGCTCAACCGCAGCGTACATAGCAAACATAGACGATAATGCAAGCGCTCTCAAGCTGACAAAATTCAAAGGCTCGTCGCAGAGCGACAACCCAGACTTCGACAAAAGGGTTCTCACCGATTCAGACGAGCGCACAGGCATAGCAAAGGTTGCTAAGTATCCAATCGTGTTTGGTCCATATTCTGAAATAAAATACATGTTCAACGTCTTCGTGGCTATGGAAAAAGCTCTTAATTCAAAGGACATAGACATAAACGCGAAAGACTTCTTCGACAACATAGTTTTTGCCGGGCATGTGCCATATCCTGCAATGCCGCAGAAAGCGCTTGCAAACCTTCTCGTGCATTTTGCAAGGACAGACGAAAATTTCAGGAAAAAGATAATGGCCGAAATCAGCGAAATAATAGCAACTGACGCGAAGCTGCGCGAAAAGTACAAAGACGCAAAAATAGAGATACCGCGCATAGACGGCATAAACACCCAAAGGGAAACTTTTGAATTCATACTTGACATAGAAGGCCTTTCACTTAAGGTGCGGCAGGAAGCCGAAGCATTGCGGCTTTTGGGAGTCAATGGCGGCAAAAGCGAACCTCCGGAAAAATCTGCGCTTAGGGCAGGCGCGCTGCTCGACTATCTCTCTGAATATAGAGAGAAATATAAAGTTGCGACTGGCAGCGAACTTGACAATATTTTCAGGAGCGCAGAATCAAAGCTAAAAGAAATAAAAGAAAATGGAGCAAGCACCTTGGAAAAGACAATGGAAGCGTTTGCCGAAATAGACGCGTACATAGACGCGTATCTTGAAAGCAACAAGGAATTCAACAGCATAATAAGACGCACAGAAACCTACAAAGAAATCGCAAAGAAGATAAACATAGAAGAAAGCCTTAAGCTTTCAAGGAGCACAGGCAACATATACACAGGTTCAGCATTCCAGAGCTTGATTAGCTTGATAGCATACTCCGATCCGGATTACCTAGATAAGAAGCACATCCTATTTGCGGGCTTTGGTAGCAAAGAAGGAGCTTATATAATAATGCTCGAGCCTCAACACGTTCGCAGCATAGCCAGCACGCTTCTCAAGAGCATAGAATTCGACGAGAAAAACAGGGAGAAGATAACCGCAGAAGAGTACAAGAAGATAAGGATCGATGAAAACTTCAATAGGATAAAGCCCATGATAGCTGACACTGGCGGAATACTTCAAAATGACATCTTCGCTATCGACAGAACGCGAATAGCCAATTATTTTGGCAGGCTCAAGTCCATTTCGGTTGAAAATGGCAGCATTGACATAATCAAAAATGTGGCCAGGCAGGCGCATACAGAGCACAGTATGGAGAAGGTTTCATAATGCACAATGCATGGCAACACGCAGCGCAATCAGATGCCCATCGGCTTACATTCTTATACGTTTATTTATACAAGAATAAATGGTGCTAAAATGCCTGGGGCTGTTGAAAAAGAGAGCCAGCATCTGGAAAAGTACAAGCATATCTATGAAAAGAATGGTGGCCTGCGCATAATGTATGAGCTCCCAATTACGTTTAGTGGCAATGCCATAGAAATAGCAGATACTGTAAGAAAATACTCTAAGGAAAAGGCAGCCAACTATTCTGATGATGAAGCCAAAATGCTTACCGACACCGTGCAGGTTTATATCTACAACAACCAGTTTCTAAGGGTTGTTTCTCCTGTATTCTACGACGAGAAAGTCGGGGCATACGCCTCAGAATACGCTAGGAATGTTGCCGAATATGCGTACGATCTAATAAGAAAATCCCAAGAATATCAAAAATCAATCAGAAAATGAGCTGTTTGCATGCCATTCGAATCAAAAAGATTCCAAAAGCGCAACGAAAGTTTCAAATGCGACAACTGTAATACTTATGTCAAAGGCAACGGCTACACTGATCACTGTCCAAACTGTCTGTATAGCAAACATGTCGACATTAATCCAGGCGACAGAGCGTCAAGCTGCGGCGGACTGATGAAACCGGTTTTCACAGAGTACGATGGCAAGAATTTTATAATACACTACGAATGTGAGAGATGCCACGCGCATAAAAATGTGAAGGCGGCAGAAAACGACAATATTGAACTCCTTTTCAGACTTCTACCTCGTAATAACGGCCGCCAATAAAAGTAAATAATTCTGATGCGGCCGCCGGGATTTGAACCCGGGCTGCAGCCTTGGCAAGGCCGCGTCCTACCAGGCTAGACTACGACCGCATTCCTTGAACTAAAGAGCACGAGTTTTGTGCATGCATTATGCACGCGCAGCCATCCACCCTATTTATTATATTTTATGTTTTTATACCTTTGTCTTGGTTGCATAGCATAAGCAAAGTGGTCCAATGCACGGCAAAGGAACCGCATATTCTGTCGCGATACTTACAACGCTTCTTTACAGCGCTTGGTACATCAGCTTAAGCTTTCTTGCCAATTACTACAAGGGCGCGTATTCGCCAATCTTCTCATTTCTGCTCATATTCATCATAGTTGGCTTGATGAGATTTTTATTGGCTCATGGCAACCTGCATCTTTATGAAGCATCAGATGTGGTGTATCCCCTTGTATCAGGATTGTTTTACAGCCTAGGCAACTACGTTTTTTATGTGCTAATTTATAAGAATGGCGTGCAGTTCGCAAGCTCTTTCGCGTCTGCAGAGATAATATTCTTCGTCATAATGCTTTGGATTTCAGGCAAAAGAAGAAGCGGCATGGTGCTTTACGCAATCGGCTCGGTGCTGATAGCCGCAGGTCTCATCATGGAGTCGGCAATTCTTGATGGCACTGTAATTGCATTGAACGCCAAACTGCTTGAATACGGCCTCCTCATGGCCTTCTTTTTCGGTATGGCGACGTATTTCTACTATGTATCAACAGTTAGGATAAAGAGCATTACCGCAACGATGTTTTACATAACTCTTGCCGAAGCCATTGCATTTCTTTTCATGTTCATACTGTTTTACAACGTCATAATCTTGCCAACAATAAATCTGGACTATGTTATCCTGGTGATAATCTCATCAATTATGTTATTCTTCTCTTTTCTTGCCGAGACTTGGATGATGAAGCTGCTTGCGCCCCTTGGCGAGGGAACAGTGGCAACTGGCTACATACTAAGCGATCTTGAGCTTCTTCCAGTGATGTTTTACGCGATAGCGATAAATCCAGCTTCATGGGTTTCTTTTGCACCCGGAATGCTTGTAATAACTGCCGGAATGGCGTTGCTAGACTGGAAAAGGCCAGCGTAAACGATGCATGCTTATGAAAATAGCATGGGCGAAAATTGTCTCCTGTGGACTTAAGCGTTTTATCAATTGCCGCAGGTCGGATTTGAACCGACGACATTCCGGTCTTCAGCCGGACGCTCTCCCACTGAGCTACTGCGGCACTTAAATTGCAGTGTCTCAAGACTTATAAGAGTTGCAGAATATATAATAGTATGCCAAACGAAGAATGGTATAAATTAGGTAGCGCTGCAAACTTTATAAATGTTGATGCGATAGACTTTCGCGAGTACCAATTCAACATAATAAGGAAAATATACGAAGGCAGGAATACAATTGTGATACTCCCCACAGGGCTTGGCAAGACACTGATTGGCATATTTGCAATCGCAAAAGCGCTTGCCGAAGGTAAACGGGCACTCTTTCTTGCTCCTACAAAACCGCTTAGCGAGCAACATTTTTCAACCTTGACAAGCACCCTTAAATTGGAGCCCAATGAGATACTCCTGCTTACAGGAAGCATTAGCAGGAAGGAAAGATCAGACCGCGAGTTGACGGCTAAGGTTATTGTCGCCACTCCGCAAACTGTAGCAAACGATCTGAAAAGAGCCGCGTTTTCGATGCATGACTTCGGCGTTGCGGTCTTTGACGAATGCCACAGGGCTGTGGGAAGGTATGCCTATACATATGTGGCAAACGAATGCACGATAAATGGCGTGCAGATCGTTGGCCTGACGGCTTCGCCAGGAGGAAACAAGGAAAAAATATCAAAGCTACTGGATGCTTTGAGCATAGAAGAGATAGAAGTCAGGACATCCACAGACAAGGACGTGATAAACTACGTAATGCCCAAATACGTCCACGTAGTGAGCGTTGAAAAGTCTGAGCTGATAAACAGGATAGCCGCGCTTCTAGAGCCAATGATACAGGAAAGCCTTGCAAGCCTCAACAAGATGGGCCTTCTCTACGTAAAAAGATTCCAAAACATACCTAAGGGCAGGCTGATAGCGCTAGGCGACGAGATAATGAAAATAAAGGCGCAGAACTTCAGATTCGGGGCATTCACGAGCTACATAAAACTGCTGAACCTGCTGCATGCCTACGACCTTATTCAAACAGAGGGCTTCTATCCATTTGTTGACTATCTCAATCGACTGGGCGCGCGCGAGAAGAAAAGCAGAGCGCTTCTTTCCCTACTTAATGAGAAAAATCTTGTAATCGCGAAAGCTATGGCCGAGAATGCCATAAGAAGCGGCATTGAGCATCCGAAGACAGCGGCGCTGCTAAAGCAATTAGCATCTTATCGAGGAAAGAGTGCTATCGTCTTTGCGCAATACAGATCAACAATAAAGATGCTTGTAGACATTCTTACAAAGAACGGCTTTGCGGCAAGGGCTTTTGTGGGCAAGAAGGAGGGCGTGACTCAGGAGGCTCAGAAGCAGACCATATCTGATTTTAGGGAAAAGAAGTTCGACGTGCTCGTTGCGAGTTCGATAGGCGAAGAAGGCCTGGACATACCCTCTGTCGACCTTGTTGTATTTTACGAACCAATACCTAATGAGATAAGGAACATACAAAGAAGGGGCAGAGCCGGTCGCGTCAGGGCTGGCGATATAGTGGTGCTCACAACGAGCGAGACCAAAGACATGGTATACCTTTTCGTTTCGATGCAGAGGGAGCGCAAGATGCTTTATATAATTAATAGGCTAAAAGCTGAGATGGAAGAAAGGAGAATTTCGCGCGAAAGCGGGCAGAAAAGGCTTTGAAAATGATAAGCGTTACTACACTATTCTTGCTCTTTGCCGGCGTTGTCTTTCTAGGCTACATTCTCTACGCTCTTTTCGACAGGATAAAGATAGCAGGAATATTGCCTCTCATGATCGTCGGGCTAATCATAGGGCCCATACTTCATATTGTAAACACATCGCCGGGAAGCACAGTCGCAAGCATAGCGCCATATGTTGGTGGCATAGCCATAGCATTTGTGCTTTTCAATGCCGGATTAAGCATAAAGCTAGTAAGGCTTCAGAAAATAATCATGGTAGCTACGAAATTCACATTTTTGCTCGAAATAACCACAGGAATTGTGCTCGGTATTATAATCCTTTTAACAACTAGCTGGGGCCCTATAATGGCGTTTGTGGCTGGCTTCGGGCTTGCCGGTCCAAGTTCAATAGTCGTGCCAACGCTTCTCAGAAACAGCAACGCCAATGAAAATCTTAAATCGTCGCTGCTATTCGAAAGCGTGACTACTGATTCGCTGCAGCTTATAATCCCGACCTTGCTCATAGAAGTCATTGTCTTTCATACTTTTACTATAGGCTCTGCTGTAAGCCTGATGTTCAGCGCAATAGTGGGCTCTATCCTGCTCGGAGTCGCTTCCGCAGCATTCTGGATTTTCCTTCTTAAGAAGTTCGAGAGCTACAGCAGAGAATACAGCTGGATGCTCACAATAACCATGGTAATAGCTACATATGGCGTTGCGCAGGCTCTCTCAATGAGCGGCGCAATAGTCGTATTCGTTTTCGGAATAATGCTTGCAAACTTGCCTGAGGTGGACTGGATAAAGGCTTATACGTACGACATAAACAAGGAGTTCAAGTACATAAAGTCATATCAGAATGAGATAACATTCTTTGTTAGCACGTTCTTTTTTGTGTATGTTGGCATGCTTTTCACAACTGGAGGCCTTAACACAGACCTTGCACTGATTGCTGTGGCCTTGTCTCTGGCGGTGCTTTTGCTAAGGCCTTTCTTTGTGCCAATGCTCAACCAATTCTTTAGCAGGAATGTCGAAAGCGATAGCGAGAGGACTCTTGCAAAGTTCAATGTGGGCAGGGGGCTGTCACCAGCCATAGTAGCGACCATGCCCGCGGCCTACGGCATTTTTGTGCCCGGCTTCATTGATCTCATGTTCCTCACAATACTTTTTACAAACGTCATATCTACTGTGGGCATGTATATATATGCGAACGAAGTCAAGTCTGAAAGAGCGGCGGTAGAGCCAAATCGCAGCAAGCAGCCTACGCAGAAAATGTAATGAGCAGTGAAGCGCCTCCCGAAATCGCGGGCTGTCGCTTCAGCCTTTTTTCAGTATCTGAAGCCACTCTATTATTTCTATTGTTTCTTTGCATGCCTTCGCAATCTTTCCGTAGCCTGGGTCCTCCTCGACTAATTTGTCCAATGCCTTTAGCACTTTGCCTGTGTCGTGCCTTTCTGTAATCGTGTATTTGATAAGCTCCTCGCTGACTTTTGCAAAGTTCGCCTTCATCGCGTCTTTTATTTCGGTGCTAGACATTTCCTCAAAACGCTTTTCGCGAGCGAAGCCCTTTTTTACATCTAACTCGCTCTCAGATAGCGATGCACACACTTCCATCCCCACCCACACTATCTTTTTTGCATTACCTTATATTTAAATATATTGTTTTGATTGATTTTTTGTTTATAAATATCGCTTTGTCAGCAACGTAAATCTGCAACATCTGCAGTTACGGATAAGAATCGCGTAAGTAATACGTTTCAAAACATCAAGGCTCAGTGATGCGTCAATCTTATATTTTTTGATGTCTAATTTATCTTACTTGGTGACTAAATGGATACCATCGATTCCAGCAGTGGCATTGTCCCTATGAACTATTCGCTCTCGATAAAGCCTAACCTGAAAGACTTTCTGTTTGAAGGCAAGGTAAGCATAGACGCGACCGCTACAAAAAGTGCAAGAACCATATCATTGAATGCAAAAGAGCTCAAATTCATTTCGGCACACGTTGAATCGCGTGGCAAAAGGCAGGCAGCAAAAATAAAAATGGATAAAAAGCAGGAAGCAGCAATCCTCATTTTGAAAGAGCCTGTTTATGGGCCTATACGCATATCAATCGAATACGCAGGCATTCACAACAACAAAATGTACGGTTTCTATAGAAGCGAATACTATGCAGATGGGAAGAAGAAGTATATGCTAACGACGCAATTTGAACCTACCGACGCGAGGGCGGCATTCCCGTGTTTTGATAGACCAGATCTCAAGGCGACCTTCGACGTTTCTCTTACAATAGACAAAGACCTATCAGCAATTTCAAACATGCCTGTAAAAGAGGAAACTTATGCTGGCGTAAAAAAGACCGTAAAATTTTACAGAACTCCAAAAATGTCAACCTATCTACTCTATATGGGTGTTGGCGAGTTCAAATTCATTCAGGAAAACTTCAGCGGCACAAAAATAAGGGTTGTTGCAACAGGAGATAAAATAAAATATGGCAAACTTGCCCTGAATTTTGCTAAGGAATTTCTAAGATACTATCAAAACTATCTTGGCATAAAGTTTCCGCTTCCTAAGATGGATCTCATAGCTGTGCCAGATTTTGCCGCAGGCGCAATGGAGAACTGGGGAGCGATAACATTTAGAGAGATAGATCTGCTTGCAGACGAGAAGCTTACCGCAATTACAAATATCCAGAGAATTGCAAATACAATCGCGCATGAAATGGCTCACCAGTGGTTTGGCGACCTTGTCACGATGAAGTGGTGGGACGATCTTTGGCTAAATGAGAGCTTTGCAACGTATATGGCAAGCAAGGCCGTCAACGCTACTCATCCAGAATGGGACGAAGACATAGAATACATCGTGGGCACATTTTCTTACGCTCTAAACTTTGACGAGCTCCATAATACCCACCCAATAAATGTGCCGGTGAAAACGCCAGACGAGATAAACAGCATATTCGATGGCATAAGCTACGAAAAGGGCGGCAGCGTGCTTCGCATGCTTGAGGCATATGCGGGCGGTGATGCGTTCAAGGCAGGATTGCACTCTTACCTAAAGAAGCATTCTTATTCGAATGCAACAAAGCAAGACCTGTGGAACGCCATACAGGATGCGGCAGCGCGACTGCACGAGCGCAGGGACATAACTGGGTTCATGAGCCATTGGATAAACACTCCGGGCTATCCAGCAGTGGTCGTCGAGCAAGGAAGAAACAAAATAAAGCTTATTCAGAAAAAGCACACGATAAGCGTGGAATCGAAGCCAAAATCTGCGTGGCCGCTGCCAATAGATTACATATCGGAGAAAGCTGAAGGCAGCATATTCATGGATTCAATGACTGCGTATCTGAAGGCCAAAAGTTGGGCGAAGCTGAATAAAGGCCAGCTTTACCTTTACAGGGTGCATTATCCAAAGCAGGTACTTGAAGAAATAGGAAAAAGAATAAAGGAAAAGCGCATAAGCGAGATAGACAGTTGGGGCGTAGAGAATGACTTGTTCGACTTGGCAAGATCAGGCAAGATCGAGATGAGGGAGTATCTCAATTTCATAAGCAGGTACATGATCAGCGCTGAATACCCTGCAAACGCGAGCATCCTTTCGCATCTTATGTGGCTATCGGCGATTTCCTACGGAAAGAAGTACTATGCCGATGCCGCTTATTCGCTACAGGCATTCAGCAACAACGTTTTAAGCGCAATCGGGTGGCACGCAAAGAAAGGCGAGAAGCCTTATATCCCAAGGCTCAGAAATACGGCAATACTTGCTTCCGGCTTTTCTAGAAACACCAAGGCATCGCAGAAAGCCATTGAGCTTTTCGTCAGGGCCTCGAGCAACAAGCACATAGACCCTAACATAAAAAGCGCAGTATACTCGCTTGCAGCATGGAATGGAGGCAAGCAGGTATACAACAAGCTCATAGAGATGTATGATAAGACAAACCTGCCAGACGAGAAAGTGCGCTGCCTCAACGCGCTCGGTTGGTTCAAGAAAAAGGCATTATTGAGATCTTCGCTTGAATTCTCAATTTCAAAGTCTGTAAGGCCGCAGGATTCCTACATAATACACAGCTCTGTAGCTTCAAATCCTATAGGCAGGAAAATCATATGGCGGTGGACAAAGGAAAATTGGAAACTGCTCATGCACAGATATTTTGGCGTTGGAAACATACTAAGAAGCTATATTACAGATCTTGCGCACATCTCCGATGAAGCCGAAAAAGAGGAAATCGTTGCATTTTTCAGTAAAAAGGCGAACATGCGAGCAGATATAAGGCGTGCTTACAATCAGACATTGGAGTTTATAGAAGCCAATATAAGGTTTGCGGAGCAAAACGAATAACTACATTTTCTCCGCGGTTTCTATTCCAAGCAGCTTCAAAGCGTTGCTTATTGTTATGGCAAACGCAGCGACTATCGCAAGCCTTGCGCCTCTATCAGCGCCTGCCTTCAGAACAGGCATTGTTTCGTAAAACTTGCTGAAAAGAGTAGACAATTCGATTGCGTACTCTGCGATTACGTCAGGTCTAAGCTCCCTTGCGGCCTTTTCAACGATGCTCGGCATCTTGCCTATAAGCTTTATCAATTCAAAGTCTATGCCGTTTGTGATCCCTCCATAATTGGCATTGCCAATCTCATTCTTCTCGGCTTTTTCGAGAATCCTCATAGCCCTTGCATACATGTACATGCAGTAGGGGCCAGAATTGCTTTCGAAATCAAGGGCTTTCTGCCACGAGAAGACCATTCTTTTTTCTGGATCAATTCGCAGAAACTCGAATTTTATAGCGCCAAGAGCAATCTTGGCCGCGACCTCATCATGAACCTTTTCATCTATCTTGTTGCTTGACCTTATGATCTCAAGCGCTTTGCGTTTTGTCTCGCTGAGCAGGTCATCTGCCGTGTAATTTCTTTCCGTGCCAATCCATTCGCCCTTCCTGCCGCTTATCAGTGCGCTTCCCTCTATGCCGACCTCGCCATATGAAAGATGCACAAGATTGTTTGCCGCATCTGAATAGCCCATGCCTTCAAGGACGGCCTTTAGAACGAGTTGGGGGTATTTCTGCGCAGAGCCTATTATGTTTATCGATTTCTGAGCACCGCCAAAATGCATAGGCTTGCCATCCTTGCTTGTTGTGTACAGTGCTTTGCCGTTTGGCTGCGTATCTATGAAAACAGAATAGCTGAATTCGTCTTCGAGCAAGCCAAACTTCCACATGTGGAAGGCTATGTCCTTGGCTGTATAAGTGGCTACTCCATTGCTCCTTATCAGCACTTTCTTGTCGCCTTTCAAATCTTTTAGCTCCTTGTATCTTGTGGCTTTGAGGTCTGCGACAATGCATCCTGCGTTTTCGCCGCTTTCTACCTTTTCTACGGCTCCTTTGTCAAGCGCCTTTTTGAAAGCCTTTCCCAGAAGCCCTACATTTACAATATCGCTCTCCCATACAAGAAGGTCATGGTATATGCCATAATTGTAAGCTGTTTCATATTGCGCCCTTACGCATTTTTCCGCTATTGCTCTTGCTTCACCGGCTTCTCTGCTTTTTATGTCTTCCATTTTCTCTAGTATGGCATTTACCTCTTCCTTGCCTTTGTCGTCAAGCATCTTGTTTATCTTGACGTAAATTTCTCCAAGCCATACATCGTATTTCTTTTCAGGATGCGCTCCTGTCTTTTCGAGACCCCATATTATCTCAGCCATCTGCAGACCGAGATCATCTATGTAATCTATCCTCTTGACAGAATAAGAGCAGAGCGTGAGTATATTTGATATGGCGTCACCAAGCAGAGCGTTTCTCAGATGGCCTACATGCCACGATTTGTTCGGATTCACGCTAGGAAATTCTACTATTACGCTCTTGCCCTTTCCTGAATAGCTAATGCCATAGTCCTTTGAAAGTGCCAGTGCGGTTTCTATCACGCTCTTTGAGAAAGTTTCAATGTCAAGCCACGCGTTTATGTAACCGTCAAGATCTTCGATTCTTGAAATTGGCGCGGCAGGTTTAGCCGCAGCGACAATCTCAGCAGCAACTCTGTTCGGCGGCATTTTTATCGCGTTGGCTATCCTAAACGCTATCGAAGAGCTCATATCGCCGTGCTCGCCGCCATGCATTGATATGCTTGCGCGTATATGCTCGGCGTTTATACCAGTGTCAAGATTCGCCGCATGCAGTGCAGACTCTATGCATGCCACAAAGGCCTCATTTACCTCTTGCAATGGGTCATTCTGCATTCAATCATTCGCTACTCTATCAAATTCCTTTGATATTCTTGGTATCTGCTCTATGATATCGCTCGCAAGAATGTGATAGCCTTTTTCCATTGCGAGCACCTCGCCAGCTTTCATGTGCAAGTATGCGCCTGCCGCAGCCGATTCGAACGCGCTTGCTCCCATAGCTTCATACGCACCTATAATCCCTGCAAGAACATCCCCCGTACCCATCTTTGCTAAAACCGAAGACCGTGCCATATTGATTTTGAGCCTCTTTGGAGTCGCTATCAAACTGTTGTGCCCTTTTAACAATATGCATATCCCTAGATTCTTTGATGCATTAAGCGCGTACTCAGCCCTATCATAAGTGTTTGTAGCATTCTCTTTTGGAAGCTCAACTCCTGTAAGCATCAAGAATTCCCTATCGTGGGGCGTTGCAACGACTATTTCCGGATTTTTAAGTTTTGCATCCTTAAGCACTGGAATCGCGTCAGCATCCACTACGCACGGCTTACCCAATGAGTTTGCGTATTCTATGATCTTTTTCGCTGCGCTTGTAGACTCGCTTTCCCTGCCAAGGCCCATTCCTATAACGAGAGCGTTGGCCCTTCTGAGCTCTTGCTGCAATGCGGGTAAATCTCTCTCTGAAAAGTGTGTTCCTGCCATTGGCTTTATTATTGCGTTTGTGCTTAGCTTTCTTGCCGCTTCGGTTTGGTGCTTTGGCACGTATGTTATAACGTAGCCAGCACCGGTTCTGAGTGCAGCAAGTGATGCTGCAACAACCGCTCCTATATAAACTTCGCTACCACCAACCATTATAAGACGGCCATTGGCATTTTTGTCAGAAAACTTTTTCCTAATTGGCGACGCCACGAAGAGATCGCCAGGTCCTGTTATGAGTTCCGCTTCTATCGGTATGCCTATGTCTGCAACAATGACCTTTCCTGCATTTCTGAAATTAGACAACCCTTTCTTTGGCTTATGGAAGGTTATTGTGTAATCAGCAGAAAATGTCGAATTAGCATTTTCTGCTCCAGAGAAGCCTGACGGTACGTCTACGGCGATTTTCGCTGCATGGGATTTATTGGCGCGCTCTATCATGCGCCTTATTCTTTCTGGCATATTACCAGAAAAGCCTGTGCCAAATAACGCGTCAACGATCACGTCGCAATCCTTAAGATGCGCAGCAACGTCGTCAGCCTCTGCATTCTCTATTATCTTTACAGAGAGCATATCAACAAGCGCGTTGAAGTTAAGCACAGCTGGCCCCTGCTTTATCTGCTCTTTTTTGAATGGCAATGCAACGGTTACATTCAAATCGTGTAGGTGTCTCGCAGCCACAAATCCGTCGCCTCCGTTGTTGCCGCTACCGCACAGAAATAGAACATTTTTGGATTTTGGAAACCTGTTTTTTATGAAGCTCGCAACCGCGATTCCAGCGGCTTCCATCATTTGGATGTCGCGTATGCCGAGCGATTCAGCATTAATCTCAACAGCGCGCATTTCGTCTGCATCCAGCTCTTTTTTTGTGTAATTAACGAACTCTTTTAAATTTTGCATATCATATAATAGATAAACAACTAATAAAATACTTTTTAGGTGCTTGAATAGTAAGAGTATTTTCGCAAAGGGGAAAGCTCGCGATTTATCTGCCCTACGAGGTAAAGGAAACCCTTGGGCTAAAGGAGAATGACGAGCTGCAGTTCATGAAATTCAGTGAGAATGCGTTCATCATCGCAAAAGAAGATTACATAGCAAAACTGATAGCTGGAAACCAGCAACTTGCGTACCAAGTGCAAGCCCAGCCTGGCAAGGATCAGCTCTCAGAAGCCGAGATAAGTGTGCTAAAGAAGCTCGACGGGCTCAGGTACCTGCAGCGTACTCCAGATGCGGTCGCAAAGATACTTAACCAAAACGAAAAGGCAATACTGCAGGCGCTCATAAAGCGCAGATACGTGACGCTTTTTAAGGGCAAAAGCGGCGCTGAGCTTTACAGCATATCAAACAACATATACAACAAGTTTCTTATGAGAAAAAAGCCGACTCAACAGGCGCAGGGACAGATGCAAAAGCCTGAACCTGTACACCTACTGATAAAGGACGCTGCGCAGAAAAGTGCCGATATAGAAACTCTCGAAAAGAATGGTTACGTTGTGTTGCCCACTGAAGTTCAGGCGGCAAGTTTGTCGCTCGCCCTCGAAGAAAGCATAAGGCAGGGCCTTGTAATAGGCACAAGGGCTTTCAACAAAAAGTTCTACATTCTGTTAAGGCAGTTTTTCGACGCGCATGCGAACGGTCTTTTGCAGCAGCTTAAAGATGGTCCGAAAAAGATTGGCGAATTGGCGCAGAGCGAAAAGATAGATGCTGAAGCTGCAAGAGGCATAGCTTACATCCTCGCCGAGGGCGGTGAGGTGAGCGAAATAAGCAGAGACACATTCGAGCTCGCATGATTCATGTTTCAAAGCGATGGCGGTTCAATGAAAGTGTATTCTCTTGAAGAAGGGGAGAAGCTTGTAAAGGCTGCGCGCTATGCGATAGAATTGCATATAAAGTCGCCTAATTTCAACAAATCCATCATAGAGCACCATATCGAAGGGTTCAACCAAAAGCATGGCGTATTCGTAACTATAGAACATTATCCAACAAAAGAGCTTAGGGGCTGCATAGGCTTCATAAAATCAATGGGTCCAATAAAATCTTCTTTGGTAGATGCTGCAATAGCTGCGGCTTCTGAAGACCCAAGATTTGTTCCTGTCTCACATAGGGAATTGAATGACATAACCATAGAAGTGAGCATATTGTCAGAACCAAAGCGTCTCACTGGCACCCCCGAAGAAATTGAAAATTCGGTGAAAATAGGCAGAGACGGCCTCATAATAGAATACGGCTTTTACAGCGGTCTCCTTCTTCCAATAGTTGCGGTTGAACAGAAATGGACTGCGAGGGAATTCCTAGAAAACGTTTGCCTAAAAGCCGGTCTGAGCCGTCACATGTGGAGGCAGCCTGGCGTGGAGCTTTACACGTTTACAACGCAGGTATTCAGAGAAACCGAGCCTAACGGCAGCGTCATCGAGGAGAATCTTGATTAGCTATGAGAATAATAATGCTTATAGACATGGATTCTTTTTTTGTGGCTTGCGAGGAGCTTAGAAGACCTGAGATAAGGGGCAAGCCGGTCATTGTCGGCGCGGATCCGAAAGGCGGATCCGGCAGGGGCGTAGTTAGCACTGCAAGCTACGAAGCCAGGAAATATGGAATAAGGAGTGGCATGCCGATATCTGCCGCATATAGGCTGAAGAAGGACGCAATATTCCTGCCTGTTGATGAGCCATATTACGAATCTGTTTCAGAAAAGGTAATGGCGGTAATACGCGGTTTCTCTGAAAAATTCGAGCAAGTGAGCATAGATGAGGCTTACATAGACGTTTCAGAGAAAATAAAAGACTATGATAGCGCGATGGCGTATGCGAAATCCATAAAAGAAAGAATGCTAAAGGAAACGGGGCTTAGATGCTCAATAGGCATAGGACCAAACAAGCTTATAGCAAAAATGGCATGTGAGGCTTCAAAGCCGGACGGCATCAAGCTCGTCAAAGAGGACGAAGCAAAAAAATTTCTCGCGGACATGCCGATAGAAAAGCTTTATGGCGTCGGCAAGAAGAGCGCCGAGAAGCTGAAGGCTCTTGGCTTCAAGAAGATATCAGACATAGCTAACGCTAATCCGATAATCCTATTTGAGAATTTCGGTTCATTTGGAGCCGAGCTTAGCAGAAGTGCAAACGGCATAGATAACAGCGAAGTGATAAGCAATTATCCGGTAAAATCTATAGGCAGGGAGCGCACTTTTGAACAGGACACAGCAGACCCTCTTACGATAAAGAATGCCTTAAGGCAAATGTCGGATGAGGTTGCAAGAGAGCTCAAGAAGCAGGGCTTCTCATTCAAGACAGTCACGCTCAAGATAAGATACTCAAGCTTTGACGAGCATCTGAAGAGCAGAACTCTCGGTTATGTTTCAAATAGCGCAGACACAATATACAACACAGCGCTGGGCATATACAACAGCATAACGCACGAGGAGCTAATCAGGAAAATAGGCGTCAGAGTTTCTTCCCTTGAAAAATACAAAGGTCAGAGAAAAATGCAGGACTATTTCTGAGCTTTGCTTTGCTCATACTTCAGTTTTAGCAGGAACTCCCTGGCAACAAGAGCGGCCTTTGCGCCGCTTCCGGCTGCTGTGACGGCCTGTCTGTAAAATCTGTCAGCAACATCGCCGGCAACGAACACGCCATCTATGTCTGTTTTGACTTCATCCTTCGTGATTATGTAGCCCTGATCATCGGTCTTCAACTGGCCTTTAAATATGGCTGTATTTGGATCGTAACCTATTGCAACAAAGACGCCGTCAATCTTCATCTCAGTTACTTCGTTTGTAAGCACGTTTCGCAGCTTTACGCCAGAAACCTTTGTGTCGCCGAGTATTTCATCGACAACAGTGTTCCATATAAATTTTATTTTGCTGTTTGCGAATGCCCTTTCCTGCATTATCTGGCTAGCCCTAAGCTTGTCCCGCCTGTGCACTACTGTAACGCTTTTTGCAAAGTTTGTCAGAAAGATTGAATCCTCCATTGCGGTATCGCCGCCGCCAACAACTATCACATCCTTGTTCTTGAAGAATGCCGCATCGCAGGTTGCGCAGCTTGATACGCCCCTGCCTATGAATTTCTTTTCCGAAGGTATGCCAAGCCACCTTGCAGAAGCTCCAGTTGCAACTATCACAGAAAGGGCTTCATAGACATCGTTGCCCACAAAGACTTTCAATGGCTTCGAACTGAAGTCCACAGCACTTGCATCGCCATCAACAAATCTTGCGCCGAATTTCTCTGCCTGCTTCCTTAATCTGTCTATTATCTCTGAGCCATAAATGCCGTCGGGAAATCCAGGAAAGTTTTCAACGGTAGTTGTCAGCAACAGCTGGCCTCCTGCTGACATTCCGCTTATTACAACAGGCTTGAATCCATCGCGTG
Source organism: Candidatus Micrarchaeaceae archaeon (assembly GCA_038878295.1). Taxonomy (GTDB): domain Archaea; phylum Micrarchaeota; class Micrarchaeia; order Micrarchaeales; family CABMGC01; genus JAVZDR01. The sequence continues at coordinate 17,102 of JAVZVY010000005.1, forward strand.
CGCCATAAAGGGCAGCCGTAAGCCCAGCAGGTCCTGATCCTATTATTACCAAATCTTCTACCATAAAATCGCTCGCAAATTGCGAATAAATAAATATTTCCGCTAGCACAAATAAATAGTTTTTGGTTCTTTGTGCGAACATGCGGACATGCGCGTACAATAATTTATATTTCTTTTTTTCTAATTAATAGCGGCGACCTGATGTCAATTCCACTTGGCATGCATAGAATAGCGCTTGATGGGATAGGACGCAATCCAAGCCTGAATTTCATATCTCATGCGCATGGTGACCACGTAAGGAAACTTAGCCTTGAAACCATAATGAGCGAGGAGACGCGCGAGCTCATAGAATTGATCTATGGAAGGAAAATGTTGCGAGCTTCTACTGATGGCGTTAAACTGCTAGACGCCGGCCATATACTTGGGTCCAAGCAGCTCTTCGTGGAAGATTATGAGCATGGCTATTCGATTGTTTATACCGGAGACTACCAGATTGAGCCTTCGTTCGCCGCGAAGTCCATAGAGATACGCGAAGCCGACATAGCGATAGTCGATTCCACATACCCATATCCAAATGTCAAGTTCGACGACAAACTGCAGGTTGCAGAATCCATACAGAGATATGCGCACGAAGCGCTAAGCAGGGGCATAGTCCTCTTCGGGGCGTATGCGCTTGGCAAAGCCCAAGAACTAATAAGAATACTAAATGGCGCGGGCATAGTTCCAGTCGTGAGTAAAAAAATAAGCGCTATAAACAAAATTTACGAAAGGAACTCTTTCGCGCTGGAATATGTCTCAGCTTACGACGACTATGACGAATTTAATTCCACAATAGGGCAAAATTTTGTAGCAGTTATAGAAAGCCAGAATCTAGGCGCGCTCAAGCAGGAGCTCAAAAGATTTTACAGAAAAGAGGTTTATACAGCAGTCGCAACAGGTTTTGCAAAAATCTATAGATTCAATACCGACGCGCAGTTTGCGCTTAGCGACCATGCAGACTTCAAGCAGGCCATAAGCTACATAGACGCGGTTAATCCTAGCATCATATTTACGTTCGGAGGCAATGCCAAGCTTTTCGCTTCGAATCTTCGCAGATTGGGCTACAACGCTGAGCCTTACAACGATTTCGAGCTCGTAGAGCCGGTTGCCGAGACAGCATCAAAGACAAAAAATGCGAAGCCTGCCGAATAAATGGTGCATAAATGTTCGGCAATGGAAAGCTATCATACTCAGGGAGTGAATCATATAGATACCTAAAACACGTTCTAAACGGCAAAGGCCCACTGCTGGTCGTGTCGCCGTATATAGATGTATATTATGCATCTGCACTAAAACGCATCTCAGCAAGCAGAAAGGTCTATGTTATAGCTTCTTCTATAGATGACAAGGCGCGCAAATATCTAACCCATAGGCGGATAAGCTGGAACTTTCTTGCACTAGCTCTAATCTTTCTTGTTGCGTCTATTGCGCTAGGGTTATTGCCGCTTCTTGTTTCAATAGCGTTTTTTGCAGTTTTCTTCATGAGATACAAAACGCCTTCCAACATTTTCATCAAAGTGCCTGCATCGTTTGTTCACGCCAAGATTTATATAAGTGATGAAGCGGCTTTATACGGCTCTGCAAACCTTACATATGCGGGCATGCACAAGAACATTGAGCACATAGAACTTACGCGCAATAAGGACGAAATCGAGAGCCTTAGCAGGCAATTCTGGAAACTTTGGCGAAGTGCCAGCAAGGATTAAAGATTTTGCCAGAGCATATTCTATACTTGTTGATTGCATGCGACTCACCAAGAGATCTAGCAACGCAGAAATGAGAAGGAAGCATGAAGAGTACTTGAAAGAATTGGAGAGGCGAAGGAACGATGAACTTTGGAACAGGTTTCTGAATGAGCAGAACGCAGATAGCGAAATGCCTCAGAAAAGCAAGAACAGCAAACCTACACTTAATGAACTTCTTAAAGACAGGCTCGAGCTTTTGGACGAATTAGATGCTATCAATAAAAAACTTGAAGAAAACAAGGAGAAAATTGTAGAAATGATAAACAATAATAACCTTTGGAACGACAAAGGGTCTTTCAGCGCACCGATAAATGGCCGCACAATCTATGTGGTTAAATCTTCTAAGATTTCGGTTGATAAAATTGCAGAGAAAGAGTTTGTATCCGCAAACATAGGCAACATACCAGTGTCAGTTCTCTCTATAGACTTCACTTCGCTGAGAAAAGCCGCTGCAGAAGGATCAGCTGAAGCAAAGAGCATACTTGACAACGCTGCGGCGAGCGGCGTATTTGGCGTCAAGGAAATGATAGTCATAAAGGTGTACGGTAAAAACTCGAAAGAGCTTAGAGAAGATGGTAATATCCAATTGAAGCAGGAAAAGAGAGATTAAGTTTATTTTGGCGGCTTATAGTATTTCATGTCCACAACAATCATGTGGTGGTTTCCGCTAAATCCTATGGTGTTTTTGAAAGCTTCCTCATCCATTGTTATCCTGCTGTCTGAATATGGATCGTTAACGTAAAAAGCGTCCTTGTCATAGCCGCTTACGACAACCCAATGCGGTGAAGACTCAAGCGTCGGGTTTATCGACTTTGCGTCAACAAGCAGTATAGGGAGATGCTTTGCTGAAAGCGCCTTCTTTATAAGCTTTAGGGAAACGTCAGAATTATACTCTTCTATGTTTGCGGCTCTAGCTCTGTTGCGTATTTCATTGAAAGAGGCTATAAGTGTGTCAAGGTTTATGCCCTCATACACAGCAAGCTTTCTTTCATAGCCCTCGTCTTGCACATTGCTTACTATGCCAACCTTGGCACCGCGCTTTGCAAGGGCATATGCAAGCCCATACCTTGAGCCTGTCCAGACGCTGCCGTTAACGGCTTCCTGCCATATGTTGTATTCCTCTTCCTTGCTCAGCTTTGTCTTGTTATTGATATATTTTAGCGCCATCAGCGCACACGCTGCAGATCCGGTAAATTCTTCTGTTTGCGCATAATGTGGAATCGTATAATTTATGCTCTTTTTAATCTTTGCCTTCTTTATCTTGTCGATAACATGCCCAGAAAGCTTAGGAGCAGTGTCTTTCTTCGCCCTAACCAGAAACCTTCTCGCCATAACGTCACCTTTCGCTTTTAAAAGAGCATGCAGGGAGGGAGATTTGCTCCAAAGATTGAACTCCCGTAGGCCTAAGCCAACAGATCTTGAGTCTGCCGCATTTGACCAGGCTCTGCCATCCCTGCACGCTACTATTTATCATAATTTCTATTTAAATCTTTCAATACAACAACTGTCGAACTCATATATATAGCTATCTGCCGTTTCGTGCCTAAACTCGTGATTTGCTTAAAAAACTATGCGTGAAAAAGGCCCGAGCCGTAATTGAAGGTATGAAAGCCTCTAGATCAGCTTGTTTGGGCCGCTCTGTTTATTCCCTTGTGTAGCTCAGGCCTTTAATCAATACAGCGAACCTTCTGATTCGCTTCCTGTAGTCATATTTTTCTTTTTCTCTTGCCGTCGAAGTTACCTTGTTGTAGCAATCCGCGCATATGTATCTTTTTGCTACAATTCCCTCTCTGACAAAGCTGTCCTTCTCCTGCATGTACGATGACGGCAATATCCTTACTTCGCCCTTCCTGAAGTACCTGTTGCAGATCATGCAGCTGTTTTCTATGAGATATTTCAGATCTTTGTCTTCGGCTTCCTCTATCGGGTATTCTTGCCCGTCCGAAGCCGCCCTTCGCATCTGAAATTCGTACTTTACCTTCCCACCAAATTCTTCCATTCCCCACTCCTCTACGGCTGCTTCCCCCGCAGCTTCAATTATCTTTATGCATATCTTATATTTATTTGTTTCGCAATTGTAGCATAAAAAGTATAATAATGGTGCATTGGAAAGCTTAGTGATTCAATGCTATCAGTGGTTGCCATAGGTGGAAACGTGCTTTCCGACGAGCCAAACGCGCTGGGTTCTGCTTTAGAGGCCGTATACACCCTAAGCAGGCGTGGCAGCGTCGTCATAACGCATGGCAATGGTCCGCAGGTCGGCGAGCTGGCTCAGGAAGAGCGCAAGAGCCTTAGCATACTCACCGCGCAAACATGCGCAGAGATAGGAGCGATCCTCGAAGCAAAACTTTCAAGTTACTTCGCTAGAAAGGGCGTTAAGCCAAAGATTGCCGTCGCACTCACCTACGTCAAAGTCAACAAAAGCGACGCGGCTTTTAGGAATCCGACGAAGCCTGTGGGCGAATTCTACGTTACCAGATCGGCAAAAGCACTTTCTCTGCGTGGCATTTCAGTCAAAAAATTCGACAAAGGCTACAGACGCGTAGTGGCATCGCCAAAACCTATAAAAATATTGAATATAAGCCTGATAAAAGATCTGCTGGCCGATGGCTACATCGTGATTGCCGGAGGCGGAGGAGGCATACCAGTTGCTGACGGTCGCTTCGCAGATGCCGTAATAGACAAGGATCTCACAAGCTCGCTAATCGCTTCTGAACTCGGTGCTAATGGCTTATTCATACTTACTGATGTTGACGGAGCTATGACCGGCTATGGCACAAAAAATGCAAAGCTTATCAGACATGCCACGGCAGAAGAGATGTACGAATATATGAAAAGTGGCGAATTCGAGGAGGGGAGCATGAAGCCAAAGGTTGAAGCAGCAATAAGCTTCGCAAGACGCACGCACAACAAAGCCGTAATAGGAAACATGTCAAAATCTGTCGAAGCCATAAAACTGAATGGCTGCACAGTCATAAGCCCTTAGACTTTGCGATATTCTTTGCGATTTTTATTAAGTAGCCGATGCTTTTATCGGTCTTTATGCCGTCTCTGCTGAATTGAGTCCTGCTTGAGCCTCCAAGCTTTTCGACGAGTTCCAGCAAAGGCACGGAGCTTATGCCCAAGAACTTTGTGATTTTTGGCATGTAATAAAAAAGCGGCGTATCCAGCTCATTTTCAATAATCTTAAGAGTTTTCATCTCAGTGCCAGAGGCGCTTCTCAGCATGCGCCTAACGATATCCTTGTTGTAGAGGTTTCCAAGCCATAGCGGTCCGAAAAATTCCATTTCAGCGCCGCAATAAGCGCACTTCTTGCCAAGGCTGTTAGGTGCAAACGAGCAGCTGAAGTTCGAGCATCTTTTACAGTAAGTGCAGAATCCATTTTTTGATGCTGACTCATATGCGGCAGCTGCTCCCCTTCTAAGCCTTATAAAAACCCTGATGTAATGGAATTCCGCTATGCTTAGCATGACCTCTATGCCGAAGTTGAATTGTGCGGCAATTCTCGCTATGTATCCTATAAGTATGCGCGTACCTGTTTCATGGCAAATATCCCCGTGAAGCGGAATAGCAGAATAAAGTTTTATGCATGCTGATCTGTGCGCGCCGCAAAGCACTGCGGTGTCTGTTGCGGTCGCCATCAGGATGGTTCCATCCTTCGATATCTTCATCAAGTCGAAGACGTATGGTGCGACTGTGCCGAACGGGTCAAGGTCTATAATATCGTATGCGCCTACGCTTGTCGAATTGGTAAACTTCTGTATGCTTGCGTTTTTTACATCTGCTTTTATTCTATTGAGGCGCACATTTGTGCGAGTAAGCAAGGCTGCCTTTTTGTTTATATCTATAAAGCAAACATTGCGTAGCCCGCATTCTAACGCATACCTTATTCCGCGAATGCCGGTAGCCGCAGTGCAGTCGAGAAGCTTGGATTCCTCATTTACCATTCCAAGTTCTTTTGCTGCATTTAGAAAAAGCACGCTCATGTTCCTAAGGCCTGTAGCCTTCTGATTGTAGAAGACTCCGTCCAATAGTCTTATTTTTGCTTCGCCCTCTTTTATCATGTCCATGGAATCGTTTGAGTCGATTGTATAGCAATCAATCGATATGTTCTATTTTAATTAGCGCATCAGCAAGGCCATGCGCATATGAGATGCTTGCAAAGGCTGTAAAATAATCTTTTTTGGCGAGCCAATCTTTTGAATCTGCAGCATACATCTTTGCAAGCTCGAAAACTGCACTCTTGTCAGCGTCAAGTTTAGCTGCAGAAAGTTTTTTCGCTGTCAAGCTGAATTTGTCTATGTCTTTTTCAATCCTAGCTTCTATGTTATTATCCATCGCATCATCAGCTTCAGCATTCTCTATAAAAGCCAAACTACAGCGTCATACCTAAACAATAAAAGTACCCCATCCAATATTTATATAACTATACGCGCTGGTTCGTGGAGCATGCAAGTCATCCACTTCAACTTAACACTTAGCTGTGCGTACTTGGCACATGCGAATTGTTTAATATCTTTACTGTGATAAGCTACTTGGTGATATTATGGCTGAGAGTGAATTGCCTTGGGACGATACAACTGATATATTCGTTACGGAGTTGGATAAAAAAGTGGAAGACAGCCATGGATTCAAGTTGCGAGATCTGCTGCTCAATCCAATAAACTACACATCAAGGGCTGACTTTGCTGATACCTTCGCCGACATAAGAAAAATTGTGGATGATTATTTCAAAGGGCTGCACGATACATACGCAGATGACGAGCAAAAATTCAATTCTGATCTTGAAGAGGTTTCGAATGAGTATTCCAAGATAGACGGCCTTCTATCGCAAAAGGCAGCAGCCGCAAGCATACCATATATAAAGCCAATAAACGTAGTGCGCAATACGGACAACGACGAAAACATAGTAATAACAAAATACGAAGGAAGTATGGATGCGCTTTTCGAAAGGCTAATCAGGCAATCAAATTACGTTGCTGACTTGTCGACCCAATACAAGCAATACACGATCGGCTCTTGGCTTTTTTCGGGAAGTAAGCAGTACCTCGTCTCGCTGCGGATGCCGGAAAGTATAGCTTTTGATCTGCAGGACGCCGAATCCACAATAGGTGCGCTGCTCGACAATATAAACCTGCTGATTCCTCATTGATGCGATGAAAAAAATCGTAGCCATAACTGGCACTCCCGGCGTAGGGAAGACTACGATAGCCAAGCTTCTTCAGCGTGAGGTAAAAGGATCGGTGCTGATCGAAGCTAACGACATAATTAACGCACAGAAGCTCTATTCACGTATAGACAGCGATGGAGCCAAAGTAGTGAAACTCAAGGCGTTGCAGCGTGCAGTTGCCGAGGCAGTAACACGCGCCAAGGGCGCAAAACTTATCATAATCGAAGGCCACATACTCTCAGACATAAAGATAAGAGGCGCAATTGCCATAGTTATAAGAGAGCATATAAATAAGATAATTAAGAGACTTGAAGCTCGCGGTTATCCAAAGGAAAAGATAAATGAAAATGTGATAGCGGAAGCTGTAGACTATTGCGGCGTAAACGCTGAAAAAAACTACACAGAAGTTTATGAGATATTGTCCGGTCAGGATGCTGTTGGGAAAATCATGCGTGCAATCTCGCGAAAACAGAAAAAAGAGCGCATAAACCTTATGCCAGAGCTATTGCCATTGCTGAAAAATGGCAAGGTAATCTAGTCAATCAGATTGAAATTTTCCTCATAAGCTCTGCGCAAAGATTTTCCAAGTATTTCTTTGGAATCTTGTCTACGAAAAGCTTCGACTTGTTGAACGATATGTCCTTGTGCTTTCCAAATCTGCCCCTTATCACATCATCGAAAAGTGCCTTAAGTGTCTTGTACTTGTTGGCCTCTATGGCGCCGATGGATTCGCCATTCACAACGAATCCATAGCTATTCTTGTGCGCCTTTATGAACATCAATGCGTGCTCGCCCTGGAATGCACTGGGACCTTTTATTATCCTTGAGCCCAGATTCTGTTCCGGCGCGATGAAAACCATTGCGCCCTTGCCTCTTGAAATCCATTGGAGCGTGATATACACCGAGAAGCCATATTGAGCTGATGCGCGAACAATATTATCAGATATTTTCCTTAGTTCAGGCCATATTATTTCATCGCTCTTGTCTGGAACATTTACTATTATCATATATATGTGCAGGCCAGTTTTTTCTATGAAACTTTTTATAAGAGATGTTGCTTCGGTTTCAGAAAAGCCCTTGCCGTAGAAAGTCCCTATGCTTGGCTTTTCAAGAAATATTGTGGCGATTAATGACAATCTTGCGAGCGATTCCTTAGATACTCCTGCAGCTACATTTCTGGCCGGGTCTATCGGATCTAATACAATAAAGTCAGAATTGAACTTGTCGAATAGCGCATTATCCCTAATTTCGACTTTTCTATTCGGGTCGAGGCATACCGGGAGTCTTATCCTCGCAAGGCCTTCAAGTGCATTTTCAAGAGAGCCATAATGATATATAAGAAGTTCGCATAGATAGCCGGAAAATCCGCCCGTCTTTGTTTCTGCGCCGTATATACCGTGAACTTTCAGAAGATACTTAAGAAGCCTTACGTCGTCTTTCTGCTTTTCGTTCAAGCTTCTGTTTATGAATTCCACATGTAGCGGGCTTCTGTCTACGGCCGTGGCCATTTCTTCTATGCTCCCTATTTTTATTGCTGGCACGATGTCTGCCTTTATGTTATAATCATCAAGATAGATTCTCGTATATGGGTGCTCAGCATATTTTATCTCATAGCGCTCATGCTGCTTTTTTCTAACTATGCGCTTTGCGTAAGACAATGCCTTCTCGACCATCTCCTCTCGTTTTGTGCCTTTCTTGAAAAGCATGAATATATCTATGTCAGTGTCGCCGCGCAAATTCGTCCCGTGCGCTGTTGATCCAACAACTTCAATTTCTATGTCTTTTTCTACCACTTTCTTTAGGCGCAGCATTAGCTCATTTGTGTGAAGCGTTATCTCGTCTATCTCCTCTTTGGTAGGTTTTATCTGGGCAAGCACCCTGTCAAATATCTTTCGCATGGATCTAGCTTTTTCCTGCATGCTTAGATATTGAAAGCGCAATATATAAATAGCGTTGTCCAGTTAATAAAATAGGGCTCTTAGCTCAGTAGCAGAGCGTTCCGTTCGCAAGAAACTTTATAAAAAGTTTTATCAAAACCGGAAGACGGAAAGGTCGCGGGTGCGAATCCCGCAGAGTCCAATTTTAGGACCCACCTGACAGAAGTGGAGAAAGCATATTTGCCAAATTGTAAGCGTTATACTCAAAATTGCAGAAATGTTATCAGATCCTCACTATTCTTACCCTCCTTATTCGAAAATTATTGTGTTCTACTGCAACATAACCTAGCGAGGCTGGAAAAGGCATAAATCTATAATTCAGTGTACCACAAAACACATTCTTCTTGATAATCCTTAGGTAGTGAAGATGGCCTAAAAAGAGATACTCGTCCTTGCTTATCTTAAAGTGCATTCTTACAAGACCTGAAAGTATTTGCGGCGCAAGATCATAGCTTATATGATTTGCTGACTTTACGAAAAACTGCCCAAGTTTTTCTACGTATAACTGCTTTTCTAAGTTTCCATGGAAAAAATTTGCATTGCCTATCTTGAAAAATATCAGATTACTCCTATTTATGGGCCTCCGCTCAATCAATGCGTCTATCTCGCCACGTATGCTGTGCATGTCTGAATACTGGTAATCATTGTCTCCAACGATTACAATACTGCGCCTAATTGGAAATATGTTGTCAAACTTATCATAAAATTCTCTATATGCCTTTTTATGGTCTCTAAACATTGACAATTCTATATTGTCACCTAAAAGTGCAACATTGTTGGGCTTTTCATTATCTATGCTGCTTTCGATTGTCTCCAAGCGCCCTATAGGGTAATGTATATCCGAAAAGATCAAAAGTTTCATTCTTGCACCGTCAATCTTATTTAGTGCGACAAAACAAACATATAAAATTATGTGCTTGTATTGCTTTTGCTTTTTCCAGCTCATAAGCAACGGATTACACGCTACTTGTTGCCTCGCTCATACTAGGCATCTCGTTTCGATATGGATGTTCTGCTAACATACTTAAAAGTTGCATGCATATTGTTATTAACTCAGCAGTGGGTAACAATCAATAAATTTACTGTGTTCGTATAGTGGTCGCATGCCGATCGTAATAATATCTCACAGAAGCGATCTTGACGGTATATCTTCAGCAGCTCTCATAGCAAGGTATGCTGCCAAATATCAAAAATTGCCATTTTACATTGCGCTGAAGGACTACGCAGATAAGGAAAATATAATAGATGACATAATACTTGGCACAGCAGATTCAGAAATTTTTATTTCTGATCTTTCTACAAATCAAGGCAATATAGATAAGATAATAGCTAGGCTGAAGATACTTAAGAAAAACAAGAATAAAATATATTGGATGGACCACCACAAAACTACGGATTTGATTGTAAACAAGTTAAAGAAAATTGTTGATGTGCTCGATGTAAGAGCTAGCAACTTTCCAGCATCACAGATTGTTTACGATAGGGTTTATTCGAAAAACGGGATTAGGGATAGTCATGCAAAGATGCTCGCCATACTTGGAACCGACGCGGACTTGATGAAATTGAGGCACAAAATAACGCCTAAGCTAGTGTCCATAATTGACTACTACAACTACATAGATGCTGGCAGCGCCTTCTATCCAGACTTAGTGCAACTTGCATTATCAATTGCAATGCCTAAAATAGCGTCTAAAGAAGACGCGCTCCTAGACGACATGCGCCTGAAAGAAATCGAGTACTACGAATCACTTAAAAAGGCTGCAGCAAAAAAGGTGCTCGATAACGTAGAAATCTTCAAAGCAGGCAAGTACTCCTTTGCGCTGTTCAATTACCCGAGTCTTTTTTCAGGGTCGCAAGTATCTGTTTATGTCCTAAATGCAAATAATGTAGACGCATCCATAGGTTTCAACGAACATGGAAAAGGCAGCGTTAGAAGAAAAAACAATGACATAGACTGCGCAGAGATAGCCTCGCATTTTGGTGGCGGTGGCCATGCCTTTGCCGCTGGTTTTTCCCTCGATTTTATTACGGATTCAGCCTCAAGCGTCAAGAAAGCAAAGGCCTTGATAAGGAATAAGCTGCAGGAGCTGTACTAATGCTTGCGCGCTCCTTCTTTTATCTCTGTCTAACTCATGTTCTGCAAACCTTTAATAAATTAAATGTGCTGTCTAATTGGCGGTTCAATGATAAAGGAAGTGTTTAGCGGAGAAATTAACTACATGCAGATTCTCGATGAAAATGGCAATGTGGATGCCTCTCTTCTTCCAAACGATCTAGACGATTCAAAAATAGTGCAGATGTACAAGTACATGAATCTTGCAAGAGCACTTGATGCAAAGACGTTGAGTCTTCAAAGGCAGGGGCGTGCAGTAACATACGCGCCGTTGCTCGGCGAAGAAGCCACACAGGTGGGCAGTGCAATGGCTATGCGTGCGAACGACATCTTCGTGCCCAACTTCAGGCAGCATGCAGTGTATCTGATTAGAGGGCTGCCGCTGGAGTTGTACTTCATTTACTGGAGAGGCTTCGAAGAGGGGGGCGCAATCCCAAAAAATGTCAATGGGCTTCCTGTGATAGTACCGGTTGGGTCACAAGTGCCGCATGCAGCAGGCTTTGCATACGCTCAAAAATACAAGAAAACAGGCAATGCTGTAATAACATATGTGGGCGACGGCGGCACATCTGAAGGCGATTTCTACGAAGGCATAAATTTCGCCGGAGTGTTCAAACTCCCGCTTGTTGTAATAATCGAGAACAATCAGTGGGCCATATCTGTTCCAAGGAAAATGCAAACAGCTGCCAAGACGCTCGCGCAGAAAGGCATTGCTGTTGGTGTTGATTCAATACAGGTTGATGGCAACGATGTTTTTGCTGTTTACAAAGCAACTAAAGATGCGATAGAAGCTTCCAAAGAAAAGCCCACAATTATAGAATGCGTCACATACAGAATGAGCATGCATACTACTGCAGACGATCCTACTAAGTACAGGACTGATGAAGAGGTTGAGGAATGGAAAAAGAAAGACCCTATAGACAGGCTCAGGAAGTACATTGTGGCAAAAGGCCTATGGGACGAATCGAAGGAAAGCTCTATGCAAGAGGAACACGCAAAGCTTATAGACGACGCTGTGCAGAAGGCCGAGCAGTTTAAGCCCGATCCGAAAAGTATTTTCGAGCATGTTTACAGCTTCATGCCTGAGGTTTTGAAGGAGGAATATGACGAGAGCATTAAGGAGAATTTCTGGCAGGGCTAGGTGGTCTAATGCAGATGAATATGGTAAATGCAATAAACAACGCGCTTGAGCTTGTTATGAAGGAAAACGACAGCGTAGTCATGCTTGGCGAAGACATAGGCAAGGACGGCGGGGTATTCAGGGTCACTGATGGGCTTCTTGACAAGTTCGGTCCAGACCGCGTGATGGACACGCCGCTTGCAGAGTCTGCGATAATCGGCACTGCAATAGGCATGGCCCTTGCGGGCCTGCATCCTATACCTGAAATACAGTTCGCAGGCTTCATGTACGAGAGCTTTGCGCAATTTGTGAACCACGCGGCTCGCTACAGGAGCAGGACAAGGTCTGCATTCCAAGTGCCAATGACTGTAAGGGTCCCGGTCAGCGGCGGTGTAAGGACGCTTGAGCACCACTCTGAAAGCCCAGAAGCTTTCTATTCGCATATAGGCGGCCTCGTGGTTGTGGAGCCTTCAAATCCATACGACGCCAAGGGCCTTCTGATAAGGGCTGTGCATATGAACGATCCCGTTTTGTTTCTCGAGCCGACAAAGCTCTACAGGCTTTTCAAGCAGGATGTGCCAGAGGATATGTATGAAGTTGAGATAGGCAAGGCCGGCATTGTCAAGGAAGGCAGCGACCTGACAATAGTCACATATGGCACCATGGTCAAGGTCGTTGAAGATGCAGTTGCAAAGAAAGGCACGTCTGCAGAGATAATAGATCTGAGAACAATCAACCCGCTTGATGAAGCCACAATAATAGGCAGCGTGAAGAAGACAGGCAAGGCAATGATAGTGCATGAGGCTGAGCTCAGCTTTGGGGTAGGCGCAGAGATTGCTGCCAGGATAGCAGAAAAAGCAATATACGAGCTGGACGCGCCTATACTTAGAGTTGCTTCTGACAGCTTCCCATACCCGTTTCCAGGATACGAGCAGTACTACATACCAAACGAGCTTAAAGTGGAAAGGGCCATAGACAAAATAATGACAGAGTGATAGCATGAAGGAGCTGAAGTTCGTTGATGTTGGCGAAGGCATAACTGAAGGCCATCTGCAGAAATGGCTTGTTAAGGACGGCGATGTTGTAAAGGAGGATCAGGCGATAGCGCAGATCGAGACAGACAAGGCCGTTGTGAGCATGCCGGCGCCCGCAAGCGGCAAGATAAAGATAGTAGCAAAGGAGAATACAGACGTGCACATTGGCGACACACTCGCATTAATAGGCGAAGAAGGCGAAATAACTGGCGCTATGCAAGCCGCACCGCAGCCTGAACAGAGGCAGCAGCCGCAGCAGCCAGCCATGGGCGCAGTGCAGACGCAACATGCTCAACATGAAGAAGTAATTGCCACGCCATCAGTGAGAAAACTTGCAGAGCAGTTGAATGTCGACTTATCGAATGTAGTCGGAACAGGGCCTCACGGCAGGATTCTCGAAAATGATGTAAGAAATTATGCCGGCAGGCAGCAGGCAACAGCAAAGCCTGTGCCTAAGTTTTCAGAGCTTCTTGAGGAGCAGCACAAGGAAGAGATAGAACGCGTGCCTCTCTCGCCGACAAGAAAGGCAATAGCAAGGAACATGGAGCTTTCATGGACCATACCCAGGGCCACGCACATGGACATAATAAATGCCACGGCGCTATTTGATATAGTGAGCAGGGAAAGGCCCAACGCAGAAAGGGATTTCGGCGTAAAGCTTACATATCTGCCATTCATAATCAAAGCCACTATAGAAGCGCTCAAGGAAAATCCGCACTTCAACGCAAGCTATGACCATGAGAAGCTTGAGATAATTGTCAAGAAATACTTCAACATAGGTCTGGCAGCAGAGGCTCCTGACGGCCTAAAAGTCGTAGTGGTTAAGGAAGCCGATAAGAAGAGTATAATAGAGCTTGCAAAGGAGACAGCAGAGCTCGGAAAGAGGGTCAGGGACCAGACAATAACAATTGATGAAATGAGGGATAGCAGCTTCACCATAACAAACATAGGCAGCCTTGGCGGCGGATTCCTTTCAGTGCCAATGATAAACTATCCTGATGTCGCAATACTCGGCATACACAAGATAAGAGATTTTCCGGTTGCAGATAACGGCACTGTGAAAGTCGGCAAGATACTGCCATTTTCAGTTGTCTTCGATCACAGAGTTGTTGACGGCGCAGAAGCTGTGAAGTTCGGCAATGCCCTGATAAAGTACTTGGAAGATCCTGACTTCCTCGAAATGTTGGGATAGATCTTATGACAGAACCAGACATTTTTGAATCCATTTTTGAAGTCTGTTACAATGGTAGCCCAAAAAACAAAACAGTGGCTATAGCCTCGGATTTCGACGACACAATTTTCGATACTAGAATGAGCATGCATCTTGCGAGCAAAGCAATAAAGGGAAAAAGGTTAGAGAAGCAAGAAGTCAACTTGCTGCCTGAGGAAGAAAAGAGCGGTATTTATTTCACTGCATATACAAAGTACGGACATTTGCTCAAGCCAAACAGCAGCATAATAAATTTCTATGCGAGGATGCAGAAGCGCGGCGCCGACATCTTCATACTGAGCGGCAGAAGGGAAAATCTCAGGGACGAAACCGAGAAAAAACTGATGAAGCACGGGATAAAATTCAAGGAAGCGCTGTTGAGACGTGCAGCCAAGTCTGAACATGACGAAGATCCAGACGTGCCTTCATGGAAAGCGTCTAAAATAATAGAACTCTCTAGGCATTACGATATTGTGCTTCTATTCGAAGACAGCAGGCAGATAATAGACGCAGTAATGGCGAAAACTTATGGTGACAAGGTGAAGTGCTTTCTGGTGGAGAATCCAAAAAGCGTGATAGAAGTAAAACATTAGGCGGTTGAATGGTAATGGGCTCTATTCCAGAGGAAGTCGACCTGGCGGTAATTGGCGCAGGAGTCGGCGGCTATGTCGCTGCAATAAGAGCAGCTGAGCTCGGAATGAACGTGGCGCTTGTTGAGAAGGAGAAGCTTGGTGGCCATTGCCTCAACTACGCGTGCATTCCATCCAAGACGCTGATAAACATAGCCGATGATTTTTATACAGCCACGCATTCGCAGAAGTTCGGCATAAATGTAGAAAATGCGAGCATTGATGCAAAGAAGATGTACGAGTGGCGCATGTCTGCTTCAAAGAAACTCGAAGACGGTGTAGGATTCCTGTGCAAGTCTAACGGCGTGGAAACGATAAAGGCTGAGGCTACATTTCTCTCTTCAGACACGCTTCAGCTCACAAACGGCACATCGCTCAAGTTCAAGAATGCTGTGATAGCAACAGGCTCTGAGCCGACAGTGCTGAAAGGCTTCGAGTTCAATGGCACAAGCATAATAGATTATAAGAAGGCGCTAATGCTGGATTACGTGCCTAAGAGCATGGCAATAATAGGCGCAGGCTATGTTGCAGTAGAGATAGGCACGCTCTATGCAAAGCTCGGCACGAGCGTCTCTATAATAGCTAGGTCTGATGTCCTTTCAAAATTCGACAGGGATGCAGTATCAATAATCAAAAAGAAGATGCAGGAGCTAGGAGTAAAAATATACACAGCTGCTACGCCTTTATCTTTTGACGGAAAGGTGCTGAAGCTCAGCGATGGCAGCAGCATAGACACAGATCTTGTTGTGGTCGCAGTCGGCCTGACCCCATATACGCAAGGTCTGGGCCTGGAAAACACAAAGGTTGAATTGAACGAGAGAGGTTTTGTGAAGGTTGATTCCTCGCTTAGGACAACAGATCCTAACATATTTGCGGTAGGTGATGTAATAGGCGAGCCTATGCTGGCTCACAAGGCCATACGTCAAGGGGTAGTTGTCGCAGAAATAATCAAAGGAATAAGAAAAAGCTACGACAACCTCGTTGTGCCAGCCGTGATATTCTCTGATCCTGAGATAGCGATCGCCGGGAGCATAGAAGAAGCCGAAGGCATAAAAGTAACGAAGTTTCCTTTAACAGCGCTTGGCAGAAGCATAGCGTTGGACACGACAAACGGTTTCGTGAAGATAGCGGCAGATGCTGAAGGCATAGTAAAAGGCGTTGAGATAGTTTCAGAAAGCGCCAATGCGATGATATCCGAAGCCGCGCTTGCTATAGAGATGGGCGCAACAGTTGAGGACATAGCTTCTACAATTCATCCCCATCCGACTTATAGCGAGGCCGTGCAGGAAGCGGCCGAAGCCGCAATTGGAAGCCCTATTCACTATTTCTATGGAAAAAGGTAATGGCAAATGGATTACGCAAAGGATTTCTATGAGTCATACGCAGAAACAAGCTATGGCAGGATATTCTACAGACACAACAATGCCAGTGGAAAAAACATAGTATTTTTGCACGGCGTTGGGGCAGATTCGAGAGTATGGAAGAGACTTGTAGAGTACTTGCCCGAAAGCATGCACGTGTTTGCTTTAGATCTTCTTGGCCATGGAAATTCTGACAAGCCGCGCGTGAACTACACCGTCGAAATGCAAGCTAAGGCTTTGAGTGAATTCATTTCGGCAAACTGCGGCAAAGCCGTAATTTTTGGCCATTCATACGGCGGATGGATTGCCGCATATTACGCCTACATGGGATTTTCCGCGGAAGGCATAATCCTAGAAGACGCTGCTGGGCTGAAAAGCTATTTTGATGAGATAGCAAATTCGGGAGACTACGAAGTATATAAAGAAAAGCTGCTTAAGAACCTCCTAATGCAAAACAATAATGACGAGTATGCTATGAAAAGCATAGTGCAAAATGAATCGGCAAATGCCTTAACCGATAGCGTACTTTCTTATATAAAAATACCTACGCTGATAATCTGGGGGACCAGCGACAGCATTGTCGACAAAAAATTTGCTTACAGATTCAACGAGTCTATAAGCGGCTCGAAGCTCATCATGGTAGAAGGGGCTGGCCACGATGCGCACTACACAAACCCAAAAGAAGTGGCTGAAGCTATTGAGCATTTTGTTGGAGAACTAGCGTGATTTAAAAATTCAAATGCATAGATAACATTATGGTTAAGATAATAAAAATGTGGATGATTCGATGCCAACGCCGATTATAAACCAAAAGCCGTACGTTATAACAGAGATAATAGACGCGACGCCTGATGTAAAAGTATTCAAATTCAAGGCCCAGGATGGAAGCACAATAGATTTTGATCCTGGAATGTTCATGATGCTCACTTACGTTGACAAAAATACGAACGAGAAGATCACAAGGGCATTTTCAATAGCGTCTGCACCGAATTCTGAGACTATTGACTTTTACATACATATGATACATGGAAGACTCACATCGAAGATGGAGGATGCGAAGGTCGGCGATGTGTACTATATGACAGGGCCATACGGCCAGTTCAAATTCGTGCCAAGCGCAGACAGGAAAGTGCTTTACATAGCAGGCGGCACCGGGCTTGCACCTTTCATGTCGATGCTCAAGCAGGTAAAAGCGCTGAATTCTGGAAATGACATAATACTTCTTTACAGCGTGAGGTTTCCAAACGAGATAATAATGAAGGACGAGCTGCTGCAGCTCGAGAAGGAAATAGGAATGAAAATGATAGTAACAGTGACAAGACCTCAGCCGAATGATGGCTGGACGGGCGAAACAGGCCACATAGATGCAAACATGATAAAGAAATATGTGAGCGATCTTAGCGAGCGCACCGCATACATCTGCGGGCCGCTTCCATTCGTCAAAGCGATGAAGGCGAGTCTTGCGGAGTTGGGCGTAGACAACGCGAAAGTCAAAGCCGACGTTTGGGGCTGAATTCTTTTATTCGTTGCGGTTCATAGACGCACTGGCCATACCATGGTAAAGCAATATGACTATATGAAATTCGCCAAATATTATGATATTATCAAATTGGAAAAGGAAGCTACATAAGAGCAAAAACAGATTTTTGAAATCAATCCTCACATGGTATAAAGCGAGAAGCATTCTCGATTTGACGGCAGGCACAGGAGCACAAGCATTATTTCTCGCAAAATACTTTGATGTTACGGCCAACGACATAAATAAAGCAGTGCTAAACATAGCAAAAAGAAAAGCGAAGGCGCAGCACATT
>JAVZVY010000006.1:0-34299 GCA_038878295.1 Candidatus Micrarchaeaceae archaeon
TTTTTTATATATTAGAGTGGTGCGAATGCGGCTGCAGTCTGCTATCGAGTTTTTGACTACCTATGCATGGGTGTTCATAATTATTGCGGTCTTCATAGCTGTGATTTCTGCTTTCATAAGCATAAAAAATCCGATAGGCTTTGTGCCTTCGTCATGCTATATCGCCCCTGAACTTCCATGCTACACATTGGCGTTTATGAGCAATTCGTCGGCATCTACGTTTATAATAATTTTTTCGAACAACATAGGCGCAACCATGCAGTTTCCAGCTAATTCCATAACGCTAATACCGACTACTGCAGGCACATCTTTCACTGGAAGCTGCCTGCCAGCAAACGTGCCTAACGGCGCAAGCGTAGTGTGCAAAGTCATAGCAAACGGTTATACTCCTTCTATAGGTTCGCAGGCCACGCCGAGTTATACGCTTACATACGATGCGTGCTATGCGGGTAAGTGCACGGGCCCTTACAATTCCACAGGATTCGGCACAGTGAGCATATCCGCATACAAGCAAGTGGTAGCCTCGGTAAATGTCATCCCCACAAACTCAATAACTATCGTATTGAACGGCGAAAGCGTTTCCCAGAGCGCCGCTTTTTATTTCGTAACGGGCAAGGATTATTACTTATATGCGATTGTGCCGAATGGCGCTGCGTTCGGCGGCTGGTCCGTTACAGGGGGCATCACCCTAAACTCGACAACGTCAAAGACTGTGGTTGCCACGGTCTCTGGTAGCGGGAGCATAACTGCGGTTTAGCTCAGACATATGAATCTAGAAGATGCTTTCTATTACTATATCTGGTTTGTATTTTATAAGGTCGCCGTATTTTTCGCCTGTGCCGAAAAACAAGATAGGTATGCTTGTTTCGCTCAGTATTGAAAGCGTGTTGCCGCCTTTTGCATCAACATCAAGCTTTGTCAGTATTATTCCATCCAGTTTGATCGCTTCGTTGAACTGCCTAACCTGCTCGAGAAGCGCGTTTCCTGCAATGCTTTCGCCGACAAATATTTTCATGTCTGGCTTTGCTACCCTTTCTATTTTCTTCATTTCTTCTACAAGACTCCTGTTTGTTTCCTGCCTGCCAGCCGTGTCTATCAATACTATGTCCATGCCCTTTGCCTTCGCATGGGCTATCGCGTCAAATGCGACGCTTGCGGGATCCGCGCCATAGCCGCTCTTTACTATTTCTATGCCAAGCTTTTCAGCATGCATGACTGCCTGTTCTATTGCTGCGGCCCTGAAGGTATCCGCTGCGGCAACTACGCACGAGAGCCCTGCATCCATGAACAGCCTCGCCATTTTCGCTATTGTCGTTGTTTTGCCAGCGCCGTTAGGTCCGACGAAAAGTATCTTGAAAGGTTTGCCATTGGTTTTTATCTTAGATTTAGCTGATTCTATTATGTCGTAGTCAGCGCCCTTATTAAGTATGTCGAGCATCGCGGCCTTCGCTGAGTCCCTTATTTCTGAATCTATCCTTTTTGAATCGACGCTCATGCCAACAAGACGCTTCTTCAAAGTTTCTGCGAAATGCTCTGTTGTTTCGTACGCAACATCAGACTTAAGCAGCACCAGTCTAAACTGGTCGACAAAAGAATCAACATCAGCTTCCTTAAGCTCTACTGTTTTGAATAATGCGCTCTTCAATTTTGTCGATGCGGTGATTTTTGGCCGAGGCATTGTTTCCGCGCTAGATTCCACCGGTCTCTCGACGCTCTTTTCATTGCTTGCCGCATTTTCAGTCTCTACAGCAGTTGCATTGGGCGCGGTACCGCCGGCTTCAATCTTCTCCTTTTCCCTTGCAGAAAAGGAGTTTATAAATCCAGATATCTTCTTTTTAAGGCTTTCAAACATCTAATTGCCTTTTGCTTCGATGGCGCCAAGCCGATATGATATGTCAAGCAACGCATTTTCGACCTGTTTCCTTTCATCGCTTATCTGCTTTATGAACGATTCGGTCTTACTGCGATTTTCCTCCAGGAACTTTTTTGCGTCCTCTGCGCTTTTTTCCACAATGTACCCTGCGCCAACGTAGACCATTATCTTGTTGTTGCTGGTCATTTTGACTTCTACGTAAGTGCCGGCGCCGAGATTTAACAGGATATTGCTTGATTTAAGCTCGCTGATCTTTGCGAGAGCGTCTATGTTTGCACTCATCATGTTGGACGTTGAAACTGAATTCGAGATTATTTCAGAGAGTTCCCTGTAATTTTCCTCATAAAGCTGCTGCATAAGTCTGAGCTCTTCTATTTCATTTTCCTCCTCGACCATCTTACCACCCAAATTTCTGAGGCATGCGTAAGCCTCAATTAATTATTTACTCGAGTCCAAGAGCATTGGATATCCGAGCTAGCTCGAAACCGCTTGTAGAGCTTCCAATTATCATGCCTTTTGAGTTAGCTAGAACCGCCAAGCCGAGATATGTTGAACCAAAATTCGCCGTGGCGTAGTCTACAGGCAACTTTGCTGCGGCCTCGATCTTTGCTTTTTCGGCTTCGCTGCTTCTGTCTGTTATGGCTATGCCCCTGTTTGTAAAGACGCTAACTGCGCCTATTGTAGAATAGCCAGCTATCCGCATTTTTATCACTTCTACATCCAGCATGTCCGCTATAATTTTCGTCTCTTTCGAACTGTATCCAGGATTCACGAATGCTGTTTTGTTGTTTGCTGAGATGTTGTTGCCGAGGGCGTTAAGGTCGCTGTCAAGACGTGCCACCTGCGCGCCGTTTATTGCGTTTACCTCTGTCTTTATGTATTTCAGCTCCTTGTCGCTTGCGTCTCTCTGAAGTAGGATGCCCTTTGAATTTGCTACTGCATACACGCCAAGAAGGTAAGAGCCATCAACGCTTGCGGTTATCACTGGAGTCTCAAGCGCTTTATTAAGCAATTCTTTCTTGCTCTCGCTAAGCACGTTCCCTATTAATGTGAATTCGTCTGTTGCTATGCCGAATGCGCCTATATAGTCGCTGCCCCTTATTTCAGTTTTTATAATTCCCATGATCAGCCTGTTTACTTCTGAGCAGGCTGCGCCACCTGCTTCGCGCTTGCGTCGGCCTTCGGCTTTTGCTGCAGATCGCCAGCCTTGGCGTTCTTGCCAACTTCGGCACTTACGGTAACAAATTCGCCGCTTCTCTTAATGGCAACCTTGACATGCCTTATTTTGCTAACGTTTTTTATGAGGAATTCGTTGAGCTTTCTGTCTATCTTTATCTCTGATTCTTTGGCCTTAGCTAGCCTTGCAGCCTCGCGCCGCAGGTATCTTGCGACCTTTTTGACGCGTTTCCTATGGCTCGCTGCGCCGAGTTTCTTGCCAAGATTGATGTTTGCCACAAAATTGTCCACAAAACCACTATGCTTTTATCCTCAACTTGTTTCTACGCCATTCGCGCCTGAACTTGTTGTATTCTATGCGCCTGTGCGTGCGCACTATGGCAAGAACAGGTATCCTGCGCGACCTCTTAAGCCTCTTGCCCAGCATCATCTTCTTCTGCATGCTCTTTTTGCTCATTTTCACACCTATTTATGCCTAAATTCTATCGTAGGCTCGCTCCTTGCTGTAAACCTCGAAAGTATCGAAAGTAGCTGTTCTTCCGTCATCTGTGAAACAAGCCTGCCGCTCTGAATCATCGCGAATATTACATCTGCGGCTTGCAGGTACAGATTGTAATTTGAAACCCTCACGTTCATCATTCTCTCATATGCGCTCGGCGTCAGATACTTCCTCAGCAGCGCAGAGCGTTGCTGCTCGATTTGCGCCTCCTTGATTTTCTTTGCGAGAAGCTTCCTGTACTTTTCATCTTCGTTCTGCTCCTCAGCCAATTCAAGCACCCTTCGCTATTTCGCTGCTCAGTTTGTCCAAGAAGGACATGCCCAGCGGGGTTATAACCCTGCCCTTAGGCGTCTTCTTGATGTAGTTCAGTTTTTCCAACGCGTCGAAAGCATCCTTTATCATGCTCCTGCCAGCCTTGTAGTGGTGGTGCCTCCGTGTTGTATGCCTTTTCCTGTTGCCGTATCTTGTTGCAAGCCTCGAAATGCCGACTGGTCCGTTTAGGTAAACCTGGCGCAGTATGGAAGCGCACCTTATGTACCAGAAGTCCTCGTCAGCTGGAACGCGCTCCCTTCCGGCGCCGCTCTTGACTATGTTAACGTAGTATGGTTTAGGTATGTTCATTTCCTTAAGCTTGCTGCCGGCTAATTTCACAAGCGTCTCTGGATTCACATCTTTGATAGTGGACACTCAATAACCTCTTATATTTATTGGCACAAAAAATTAATATAAATAGCACCAACTTATAACATCAACCGCTAAGTAATATGTAGTTATGCTCACAAAATGTTTTAAATGCTTATGGTGGCTTTATGGACGTGAATATAATAGAGGATAAGTCTGACAGTTTCATAGCAGAGGTAACTGGAATGGATCGCGCCATTCTCGAGCTTATAAAAGACAGGCTGCTTAATGTCAAGGATGTTGACTTTGTAACGGTTGCCAAAGAGCATCCTGAAAGTCCTGCCGCAAGGCTAATTGTCAAAGCTTCAAAGAACCCGAAGAATCTTGTCGCAAAGGCCGTAGAGGAAGTCGAAGACGACATTAAGGAATTGCAGAATGAGATCAAAAGAAAGTAAAATGATAAAATGCCAGGACAAAAAGGAAAAGGTTTTACCGAGCGTGACTATAGAGCTGCGGCGATTGACCAACGGAGGTTCATACATGAAACAAAGCCATCGCTTGACAAGCTTCTTAATGAGTTGGAGAGCCATGTCTATGGCACAGCAATAATAACTTTCGTTGGAGCTAGAGAGAAGGAAGGGCATATATGGGATGCGCACAGGCAGGGGCCAAATGTGTTCTTCGGAGCAGAGCCGCAGCAGTGGCCCGCCTTCTATATCACATTTCTCGACGCTGCAATCAAGAATGATGGTACTCTCGTTATCATACTCAGAAGCTTTCTGGACAAGAGGGACGATATAACGAAACTGCCAATAAAGGAACTGCGCGGTTATATTGTAGATTTCGATCTCAATAGTGGTAATCTGAACTACATCCAAGTTAGCGCACGGAAGCTTGCAGAAAGCGAGAGCATAGATAGCGTTACGGGCAAGGCGATGCAGCCCGAACCAAGCGTTGTGTATTGCGGACCTGATGGAGATACCTTGAATGACTCCTTCATCGAGATAGATGGTAAAATGCTATGAAAGCGGGATCGAGGATAATCGCATTTGACGACGCGCCATTCAGGAAGGCTGATAAAAAATGCTTAGTTGTCGGCGTCGTAAAAAGGCAGAGTGAAGTAGAGGGCGTCTTGTCATTTAACGTTGATGTTGATGGCATCGATGCAACAAAGATGATGATAGAGCATATTTTGAAATCCAGATTCAAGAATCAGATAAGGCTTATTGCTATAAATGGCATTGTTGTTGCCGGACTGAATGTCGTTGATATGGTAGCACTTTATAAGAAAATGGGCTTTCCTGTGATTGCTGTGACAAGGAGAAAGCCCCATGCGGCACTGCTCGAAAATGCTGTAAGGAAATCGGGACGCAACGTCGAAATGAAACTAAAAATCCTCAGAAGGATCTCAAAAATAAAGATAGAAAGAATTGGCGGTTTCTACGTCCAGCCATATGGCATTGCAGCAAAAGATGCTGAAAACTTGGTCGGTATTGCAGCTGGCGCGCTCCGTCTGGCGCATATGATTGCGAGCGGTGTCACATCAGGCGAATCAAAAGGCAGGTTATGAAATATTGAAATTATGGTCAGATGTTTGCGCCCGTGATTACTGCAACAGACGAGCTTTTTATGCCCAATTTTTTATAAGCCGCAATTGCGGCGACTGAGGCAAGCTCGACAGCCATGCCATAGTTTTCTAAAAAGAGCTTTTGCTCTAAAGCCATTGATTTTTCTGACACTGCAACAGCCTTGCCGAAAGTTTCTTTGAGTGCCTCCAATCCCTGCTTGCCATATGTTGGATAGCCAACAGCTATCGCGTCAGCCTTTGTTTCAGGCTTTTCATATTTGATGCCTGTTTTCTTCAGAAACGCCGAAACAAATGGCATGCATTTTTCCGATTGCACAGCAATTATTCTTGGGGTTTTGCCGATCTGACCCGAGCCTTTCATCTCTCTGATGGCCTTGTACGTTGCACTCAGAAGTGTTGCATTGCCAACTGGCACTATAATATTTTCTATATCAGGTTTCGATCTCATTATTTCATATACTATGGTTTTTTGACCCTCTTTTCTGTAGCAATAATCTCCACACAAAAATGCACCTTTCTTTTCAGAGTATTTCACTGCCAGATTCTGCGCGGCATTGAAGTCCCCGCTTATTTGTGTTATTGTCGCATCGCCTACGCTTCTTATGTCGTTAACTTTATCCTTGTTCGCATTTCCGCTTATGAATATTCTGGCTTTGATTCCATACAGCTTTGCATAATACGCTATTGAATACGCCATATTACCTGTAGATGCACACACCACTTCGTTATAGCCATACTCGCGAGCTTTTGAGATTTCTATAACAGAGCCTCTATCCTTGAACGAATGCGTGGGGTTCATGAATTCCAATTTAAGCCAAAGCGACTTCTCGATCGACTTGATCATTGGAGTATTGCCCAGATAAAAATGCCTGTATCTGCCTTCGGGAAGTATTTTCTCCATGTCCCAGAAAGAGGATATTTCTTTTATTTTACTCATTTTGCCTTCGTATACCACTTCGAGGATTCCGTTACATTTGCTACATATTTGAGAGCCATACGAATTTTCAAATATTTCACCGCACTGCGTACATTCAAGATGATACCTCATCAAATCCCTTCTTATGAAAATGTATGATGCATGTATAAAATTGCATTGCAAGACATTACACGGCTAAAGTTTATATAATTCACGATGGTACTGTGAAAGATCGGCTATTTTTTGCACGGTTGGTTTATAATGATGACCGTTATTTAGCTTTGATTTTGAGCGCTGCGCATGGAAGCAACTTTTTTATATATGTTTCTATACAATATTATTTGGTTGTTTTGTTCTTACAGACTCGTTTCTGTATTGAATTGTTAGGGCATTTGCCCATGAAAATTGCTGTTTGCAATTGGATGTAGTCTTGAAACATGCAAAAACTCGCAATTGTTTGCCGGCAACTCCAGTCGATGCTGCTGGCGGGCACTGCTATCAGATTCCGACAGCCATGCAAGTCAGCTCTATGGCTTCATAGGGCGGCGTACGGCTCAGTAACGCGTAGTTAATCTACCGCAGAGACAGGGATAACCTTGGGAAACTGAGGCTAATACCTGATAGGCTATGGATCCTGGAATGGGCTTTAGCTCAAAGGTGCGCGAATTGCAGCGTAACCACTCTGCGATGAGACTGCGTCGGATTAGGCAGATGGCGGGGTAATGGCCCACCATACCATTGATCCGTAGGGGCTATGTAAGTAGGAGCCTCGAGAAGGGCACTGAGACAAGGGCCCTAGCGCTACGGCGTGCAGCAGGCGCGCAAACTCCACAATGCGCGTAAGCGTGATGGGGGGAATCTGAGTGGCGCACTTAGGTGCGCCTTTTGCCAAGTATAGCAAGCTTGGCGAATAAGTGCTGGGTAAGACCGGTGGCAGCCGCCACGGTAATACCGGCGGCACAAGTGGTGTCCTCGATTATTTGGCTTAAAGGGTCAGTAGCCGGTCGAAATGGTCCCATGTGAAATATAGCTGCTCAACAGTTATGCTGGCATGGGATACCTTTCGGCTAGGGAGTGGGAGAGGTCAAGAGTACTTATGGGGTAGGGGTTAAATCCTATAATCCTATAAGGACTACCAGTGGCGAAGGCGCTTGACCAGAACACATCCGACGGTGAGTGACGAAGGCTAGGAGAACGAATCGGATTAGATACCCGAGTAGCCCTAGCAGTAAATTATGCAGACTGTGGCGTTGCACTTTCTTAGAGATGGTGCAGTGCCGGAGCAAAAGTGTTAAGTCTGCCGCCTGGGGAGTACGGTCGCAAGATTGAAACTTAAAACAATTGGCGGGGGAGCACACAAGGGGTGGATGCTCCGGTTTAATTGAATCCAACGTCGGGAACATTACCTGGAGCGACGGCAGTGTGATGGTCAGGCCAAAGACCTTACCAGACGAGCCGAGAGGTGGTGCATGGCGATCGTCAGTTCGTGGTGTGAACTGTCCGGTTAAGTCCGGTAAGCGGTTGAGTGGCTATGAAAGCGGAAGACGAAAATGAAAAAAGGCAAGCAATATACTACATTGCTGGCATCTACAGCAGGTGCGCGAATACAAACGAGATATACATAGAAACAAGATTCGGCAATATCGCAGGCAGGTTTGCTGAAATTGCCCTGAAATATCTTGGCATAAGCCCTGAAAAGATTTTGATAAAGGATTTTGGAAATGCAAAAAGGGCTTCGTTCTACCATTCCAGATACGCAAAAGAATTCAGGCGCATCGCTGATAGAGAAACAAAAATTTTCACAAAGAAAAGCGATATAGCCGCAAGCTATGTTGCTGGTATGTTCGACGCGGCTGGTCGCATAGAGAAGGGCAAGCTAATCATAAAAGGGCTTTCCCCAAGCGATCAGATTATGCTTTCGAACTTAGGCATACATGCAAACGGCAATGCTATAATGAATGCAAGCGATTTCATTATGTTTATCAAAGGTTACAGTCTTCTGCTGGAGCACATTCGACTGCCCGGAAACGAACGAGACCTTCGTTGACAGTTGCCAGCGGCTCAGAGATGGGTCGCGCACTCTGTCGAGACTGCCTGCATTTAAGCAGGAGGAAGGAGAAGGCGACGGTACGTCAGTATGCCCCAAATCTCCAGGGCTACACGTGGCATACAAAGGTTGGTGCAATGGGTTGCGATGCCGAGAGGCAAAGCTAATCCCCTAAAGCCAGCCCCAGTTCGGATTGAGGGCTGTGACTCGCCCTCATGAAGTTGGAATCCCTAGTAATCGCTTGTCACCAACGAGCGGTGAATGTGTCCCCGCTCCTTGCACACACCGCCTGTCAAGTCACCCAAGTGGGATTCTAATGAGGCAACATCATAAGATGTTTTCGAATTAGAGTCTCGTGAGGGGGGCTAAGTCATAACAAGGTATCCGTAGGGGAACCTGCGGATAGATCACCTCAGAATCGTAATTGCGGGTTGCATAAGGTTTCAAGACTACTTTTCTGTTTTTCGTCGTCATGCAAAACAGCGATTTGCAAAATCCCAAACACCTTTAAACGAATTTCAATTTTTAGGCATATTTAAATATCAGCAAAAAATACAGTATATTCAAATTAAGGCGAGTGATATGGTTGAAAAGACAATAGAAACTGAAGAGACCAAAGAGTTAAAAAATGAGATTAAAAACTTTAAAACTCTGGCAAGACTTCATAACGCGATGGCTGGAGTTGCCGCTGCTGTTGGGGGTCTCTCTGGCATTGCTGCTCTTGGGAATTTACTGAGTTCTGATGCAAGCAATCAGAATGCTGCTCTTATTTTTGGGGTAGTCAGCTCATTGTCATTTTTCTATGCGATTTACAGTCTGCTTAGAGGCAGTGCAAACGGACAGAAGGCTGAGACACTCTGGGATGAGCTTAAGACCAAACTCAGAAAGAATTAAAGGAAGTTACTTGTTTTTGGATGTGTTTCCCTTGGGCCTGGCTGACCCCACCGGCTGGGCTTTTCGAGGAAACACGCCAAAAGATTTATATTTATTTACTACTCATAAATTAGCAGCATACGGCTGATTAGCTAGCTCTATTGATTAGGGGGCTTAGGCGAATTGCCTTTTTATGCTTATAGGTGAATTGAATGGCAGAAAAACCACACCTTAATTTGATCTTCATAGGACACATAGACCACGGCAAGTCTACAACAGTAGGAAGGCTGCTTTACGACACAAAAGCTATTACCGAGCAGGACATGAAAAGGATGAAGGAGGAAGTGGCCAAGTACAACAGGCCAACATTTGAATTCGCTTTCGTCATGGACCAGCTCAAGGAGGAGCGAGAGCGCGGCATAACAATAGACATTGCGCACAGGGAATTCCAGACGCCAAAATACTACTTCACGATAATAGATGCGCCCGGTCACAGGGACTTCGTCAAGAACATGATTACTGGCGCAAGCCAGGCTGATGCCGCTGTGCTAGTTATATCATGCCCTGACGGCGTGCAGGCGCAGACAAGGGAGCATGCTTTCCTTGCGAAGGTTCTCGGCATAAACCAGCTTATAGTAGGCATAAACAA
Source organism: Candidatus Micrarchaeaceae archaeon (assembly GCA_038878295.1). Taxonomy (GTDB): domain Archaea; phylum Micrarchaeota; class Micrarchaeia; order Micrarchaeales; family CABMGC01; genus JAVZDR01. The sequence continues at coordinate 10,243 of JAVZVY010000006.1, forward strand.
GATGGACAAGGTCAACTATGAGAGGCAGAAGTACGAAGACGTAAAGCTCAGCATAGCTAACCTGCTCAAGACGGTAGGCTACGACACAAGCACAATACAGTTTGTGCCTTACTCAGCAATAGAGGGCGAGAACGTATCGCAGAAATCCTCAAAGATGAGCTGGTACACAGGGCCGACGCTGCTTGAAGCGCTCGACACGTTGAAGGTGCCTGAAAAGCCACTTAACAAGCCGCTCAGGCTGCCAATACAGGATGTATATTCAATACAGGGCTTTGGCACTGTGCCTGTAGGCAGAGTTGAAACCGGCGTGATGAAGCCCGGCGACCAGATAGTGATAATGCCAGGCGGCTTCAAGACAGACGTGAAGAGTATAGAGATGCACCACCAGCAGCTTCAGAAAGCTGAACCTGGCGACAACATAGGCTTCAACATAAAGGGCATAGATAAGAAAGATATAAAACGTGGCTATGTTGTCGGCACTCCTGACAACCCGCCGAGCGTTGTTGATGAATTCACCGCGCAGATAGTAGTGATAAACCACCCTACAGCTATAGCCGCGGGCTACAGCCCGGTATTCCACATACACACGGCGCAGGTCGCTGCAACGATAACAGAAATAATGGAGAAGAAAGATCCGAAAACAGGCCAGACACTTCAGAAAAATCCAGAATTCATAAAGACTGGCGACGTCGCGATAGTGAAAGTAAAACCTTCTAAGCCCGTCGTTGTCGAAAAGTACAGCGATTTCCCGCCTCTAGGCAGGTTCGCAATCAGGGACATGGGTCAGACAGTTGCGGCTGGTATAGTACTTGATATAGTCAAAAGAGCGCAGTGAGCATGGCCACAGCAAGAATAAAACTCATGAGCACGAGCAAAAGCGATGCTATAAACATAGCGAAGCAAATAGTCGACATAGCCAAGTCAGTAAACATAAAGTACAGCGGGCCCATTCCTTTGCCGACGAAGGTGCTCAAGGTGCCTGTAAGGAAAACACCGTGCGGCGACGGAAGCCACACGTTCGAGCACTGGGAGATGCGAATACACAAATGGCTTGTTGAAATAGAGGGCACTGACCAGTCGCTGCATCAGGTAATGCGCATCTCAGTGCCTGACACTGTGCAGATAGTCATGACTTTGAGCTGAGCGCTCAGAATGTTGGGTATTTTCCTATAGCTATATTTTCTATAAGCTCGTCTATATTCTCAAGCATAGAATCTGCTATGTACCTCGCTTTGCCGCCGACGGCTTCGAAATTTTCCCCAGCTATTTCTATAGATATGCTTTTTGGTTCGCTTATGGGCTTGCCTATCTGAGACAATATCCCGACATCACACTCCTCTATGTCGCTGTATTCGCTCACAATCCTATTGGCAAGCAAGGAAGCGAGTATGTTGTATATCTTTCCAACATGATTAACTGGGTTTTTGCCGGCTGCGGCTTCAAGGCTCATTATCCTAAACGGAGTTATAAGGCCGTTGACCCTGTTGCCTCTGCCTACCGATCCGTCGTCCCCGCTTTCGCAGCTGAGGCCTGTCTTTGTTAGGTACACAGAACCGTGCTCTATGGAGTCGCCTGTGTTTATAAATACCTCAGTATCCTTGTCTGTTATGCTGTTTTTGAATGAAAGTATGTCCTCTTTTATTTTTTCTTTTGCAGCCACATATTCGTCTAAGCTGTTTATAAATTTCGAAACAAAGGCTATCGCAACTGTAAGCGTTATCTTGCTACCTTCGCGTAGGCCCATAACCTTCACGTCCTCTCCAACCATCGGCATTTTGCTTTTGTAGCTTGGGCTGTTTAGATAGTGCTCTGTTTCCAGCACAAGACGCTCTGTGTCGCTGAAAGGCGCAAAACCCATTCCAAACGAGGTGTCGTTAGCTAGAGGCACGCCGTTGCCTCTCATGAAGATATGCTGCAAGTCGGCGCTGCCGTTAGCTATTTTCGAGTCTATTACGACGTCGTTATCAAGATCGAGAAACCTTGTGACGCCTTTCAGATACGATCTGGCTGTGTTTCTCGCCAATTCGTTGACTTCGAAAGACTTGCCATTGAAATGCTCGGTCGCCCTTCCTGTTACAATCACTTCTATTTTCCTAGTTATTTTTCCACCGCCGAAAGAAACTTCAGAAGAACCGCCTATAATTAGGCCCTTGTCAACATTGTGGTGAAGGATGCTTCCCGTGCTATTTAGATACTCCTTGCTCAACTCGCGGCTTGTTGCGTCTACTATGCCGTCAATAAGGCTATCAGGATGACCTATGCCTTTCCTCTCTACGAATTCTATATCTCTGCCTGATATTGGATGCGTATGCCTGCTTATACTTATATTCCTCATAAAACCACGTCAGAATTAGGAGAACATCAGCGCAAGGTATATATAATAATTTTTGCATAAAAAATTACTATTAGTAATTAAATGGAGGACTTAAAAAGCATTGGAGCGAGGCTAAGGAACATGAGGCGAGCCCTCGGTATAAGCCAGAAGAGGCTTGCCTTCATGTCTGGAGTAAGCCAGGGCGAGATAGCGCGCATAGAGAGGGATCCTGAAAAACTTAATCCGAGCTATGCAACTATTTTCACCGTGTTCACCACACTCGAGGAGTACCAAAGCAGGAGCGACAACATCGCGCAGAAATCGAAGAGGGCCTATGACATAATGCACAGGCACGTCATACATGTTAATCCGGAAGACACAGCAGAGAAGGCCCTCGAAATAATGAGGAAGAATGACTTCTCGCAGCTTCCTGTGCTGAACCACAGGATGGGCGTCGTAGGTACTGTCTACCAAAAAAGGCTGATTTCTGAAATGCTTTCCGGGAAGAGGAATGCGCTTGATGTTCCTGTGAAGACGCTTGTTGAAGCCGCTTTGCCGCAGGTTGACGCAGACACGCCAATACAAAAGATGAAGCCAATTCTTGAAAACTGGGACGCTGTGCTGGTTTCCCATGACAGGAAGATAGTAGGCATAATAACTATTTACGATATTTTCAAGATTTTGCAGCAAACTTAATAATTGTTTCTAAGCGAGATATTTAGGTGCGCGCATGAATAAGCTTACAGTCTATACCCTAATTGTGGTGATTTTAGCCCTTGCGGTGATAGCCGCAGCGGCATTTCTTGGCAATGGCAACAAGGCTGCGCCGGCAACAATGGATAATGTTGCGGTTAGCCCGCAGTTTCTATCGCAGCTTGCTCTGAACAACTCGGTATTTGCAAGCATAGGCGAGGGCAGTGCTAACAACATTCCAAAAGTCATAAACAACAAGCCGCTGCTTACCGATGGAAAGCCCACGCTGCTTTACATAGGCGCCGATTACTGCCCTTATTGCGCAGCTGAGCGTTGGGCGCTTGTCATAGCCCTTATGAGATTTGGCAACTTCACGAAGCTGCATTACATGACGTCGAGCATTTCTGATTATGCGCCAGGCACGCCTACATTTACTTTCTACAATTCGAGTTATAGCAGCCCATACTTAAACTTCACAGAGGTGGAGCTCACTACAAACAAGCTCGTCAATGGCACATACCCGCCGCTGCAGAGCATGAATAATTCCGAGAGCTCACTTATGAATGAGTACGATCCAAACGGGAGCATACCATTCATATACTTCGGAGGCTACTCTGTGCAGGTAGGTAGCAATTATGATCCTATGACGCTCAGCGGCTTAAACTGGAGCCAGATAGAGTCTCAGCTTAGGAATCCTGCTTCAGCGGTTTCACAGGCAATAGTAGGCAGTGCGAACATAGAAACAGCGCAGATATGCATGATGATAAACAACACAGCACCAGTATGCAGTCAGCAGTACATCAAAAACATAGAATAAGATATTGTGCGGCTGCGATAATAGAGATAGTCGCTTTTAAAATAGCCCGCATAATGTTGATTTCAGCGAATGGTTTATATACCACTTTAATTCATTTATGCATGTATCGCTGCTGATTATATGGCGTATGAAATAATAAAGGTAAATGACGCTCAACTTCCGCGGATAAGTGCAAAAAATGACAAATTCAGATTTACTGGGGAAGTGATAATAAACGCAGAAGGCAAAAGCTCTATAGAATAGTCGCAATAAAAGACTTTGGTGGCGTGAAGAAGGGCACTCTAGGGGGTTTCATAGAAAATGAGAATAATCTTGATTTCAAATCAGACGCGTGGGTTGGAGATTATGCACAGGTTTCAGGGAAGGCACGGGTTTCAGGGCATGCACGACTTTACGGGCATGCGCAGGCTTCTGAAAAGGCCAGAATCTCTGGCCATGCGCGGCTCTATGGGCATGCGCGAGCCACAGGCAAAGCGCGCATACTAGAGGATGCCGAGGTTTTCGATTATACGTGGGTTTCTGGGAAGGCGCATATATCTGGGCATGCACTGCTCTATGGAAACTCTGTTGTTTATGAAAATGCATTGGTATCGGGAAGAGCCACGATTTCTGATAACGCCATAGTCTCTGGACATGCTGTAGTCATAGATGAGGCCTGGGTTTCTGGGAATGCACATGTTTCAGGAAGTGCCTGGATTTGCGGAAATGTGCGCATAGGCGGCGACCTTTCGATTTCAAGTGGCATGCTTGACGTTCATGACGGAGTATTTATGACCCAATCGCAGCTTGATGAATATCTAAAATATCACAGGCACCGCATGCTCAAAGGACTTGCGAGGCGTTAAGGAACCATGCAAAATAAGATGTAGCTCAGCCTATGGCAACATGCACCATTTGGTGCGCAAGTTGCCTCTTTTCATTTATTATATTCGACTTCTCATATGGGTCTTCGATTATGTCGAACATTACGTCTTTTATGCTGCTGTTGAAGTAGTGTATCAGCTTGAAATTTTTGTAATACACAGCTGTCGCAAAAGTGTTGTGGTAAAGCTTTGTCAGGTATATTCTTCTTGCATATTCAGAGCGCCGCATCAGACGCCTCAGCATGCTTATGTCCCACACTTCAGTCAGGCCCACATGGTCTGAAATCACGAAGTTATCAGATCTTAGCGAACCGTTTATAATATCAGTTTCGCCACGCGCCACTTTCATTATCGATTCATTGAGAGCTGTGAGACTCACGAACTTGTTTACGTTTTCTCTTGTGTTTATCTGCTTGCCGTTTACGAATCGCGCCACTATGAGAGGCACATGGACCAACTCTTCGTAAGGGAACATATTGTGGTAGAGCAAGCCGTGCTCCATGAACGCTTGGCCATGGTCTGAAGCGATTATTACTATGGCGTTGTCAAGGCCACCATTTTCTCTGAGCTTCCTTAGAAGCGCGCCTATTGCTGAGTCTAGGTATTCTATTCTTTTTAAATACGCTTTTTGTATGATGTTGATGCCATCTTTTGAGGCTATACCGCTCAGATAAAGCCATTTTTCTTGCTCGACGTATTCATTGCTAATGAGGTTAGTCGGATAGCCTTCATGACCCTCCATGTAGTTGGCAAAGATGAAATTTGGATGCCCTGCTTTCTTCAGAATACTAATTATTCGCTTGTTTGTGGTTGCCGCGCCTTTGTCAAGCGAATAGAACCCGTACCTTTTTGAAAAACTTTTGTTGGTTTTTTCCCTTATGTTTATATATACTTTATCTAGCGCTTTCCTTGGCAGCATTCTTGATATGCCGTAAGCAACGCTCTCCAAGCTTTTTCTGAGCTTTTCATTGTCTATTATCTTCAATACTCTTTTCACGTAGCCGCTTCTGTCTATGCTGTTCTCGAACCAGAGATTTTCAGCATAGGCAAAACCTTTGCCAAGACCCGTAGATACGGACAAGAAAGGATTATTTGAAATCAGCGCTGTGTTGTAGCCCAGATAGCTCAGTTTTTCGGCGAGGGTCATGTCAACAGCAGTGATATACTTGATCCTAGTAAGGAAGGGGTCTATATTCTCTTCGCTGTGCTTTATGGGATCTTTCGTGAGCCCTTTGATTTCTTTCACTCTTTTGCCTGTGAATAAAGAGGCATGAGAAGGCACAGTATACGTGCCAGGAGCAACAACCCTTTCGTAAACTGTGCCACTCTTTGCAAGAGCGCTTATGGTGCTTGTATGGGCAGGACCGCCGTAGACGCCTAATGCGTCTGCTCTCACCGTATCAAGCATAAGAAAGATAATATCTGGTCTTCCATTGCGCATGCGGATCATTTATTGTAAAGTCCAGCAACAGCTTTGCATATAATTTAACAAACAAAGATATAAACTTATTCTTATGTTTGGGTTATTCGGCGTTTGGCGTGGTAGATTTCCTAACAGCCTGATATGGCCCGGTTATATGAATCGCATTTTACCTGCGGCGACGGCATAACTGCGTAATAAATGTTTATAGGGCTGAGTCACACCAGATTTAGGTATGAGAACATTATTGGTAATATTATAGTTGCGTCGCCGTCTATTGTTACGTATTTTGCGTTTTCCTTTACTTTGCCCCAAGAAACGGCTTCGGTAAGTCTTGCTCCAGATAAGCTACCGTCATATTGTGTAGCGGTAGTTATATAGACGGCATAATCTAGGCCGCCCTTGAACTGGTTCCACCATATGACATGGTGCTTGCTTATGCCACCGCCTATCATCAGCGCACCGGTTACTTTGTTGTCGAACGATATGTTGCTGAGCTCTAGTTCATCCTTTATCAGATTCAATTTAAATTCGTGGTCTTGAGAAAATATTGTGAGCTGCGTGCCAAATGCACCGTCCAGTATCCCTGGGCAATATATTGGCACATTATTCAGGTAGGCTTGCCTTAATATTGAATTTTCGTCGTTTATCCGCTTGCCAAATTCCCTTATGAGCTCGCTTGCGCTGTATTCTTTTTTGTAGTCTTTTGATTTGTAAAGCTCAGACATTATCTTGTTGAAGCATTTTTCTACAGTAAGGCCGTAATCGTCTCTGGCTATGAAAATGTTGCCTAGCCTGTAGATGTTGTGCTCGTGAAGAAAGTTGTCGTCGGTTTCGAAGCTTCCGAGATTGTAGACGCCATTGCATGCCTTTGCTATGTCGTGGTCGAGAGTTCCGCCGGTGGTTATTATAGCATCGAAATACTTTACCGACCGTGCTAGCGCGCCGCGCAGGCCAGTTGCAACTATGTCCGCGGGAAATGATAGGAAGTTGAACGACCTCTTGTCGTTTAGCATTCTCGCCAGTATGTCTATGCCGGTTATCATGTGCTGGGCGGAGAAGCCGCCAATGCTTCTCATTGCATCCACAAGCTGGCGCACGCTACTTTCCTTTTTGATAGCTAAATCCCTTACCGGTTTGCCCAATATTGCGTTTTTAGCCATACCAGCACCAAACAAAAATAACTTTATATCTTTATATTTTAAATATCTATTAGCGACCTGGTAGTTTTATGGTTGAAGAGAATTCGGTATCGCCCGATGACGAAGAGCTGCTTAGGTTTATAGAGTCCGCAAAGCCAAAAATATATATAACCGGTGTTGGAGGAAGCGGCTCAAACACGATCTCAAGAATGGCAGAACTTAACATAGACGGCGCCATTCTTGTCGCTGCCAACACAGATGCGCCGCATCTTGCCAGGACAAAAGCGACGAGGAAGATACTTCTTGGAAAAAATGCGACTAAAGGAATGGGCGCAGGTAGCGATCCCAGGCTTGGTGAGGAAGCCGCAGTTGAGAGCGCGGATTTTGTAAGGCATACTCTGAATGATGCGCAGCTTGTATTCATAACATGCGGACTCGGAGGTGGCACGGGCACAGGCGCTTCTCCAGTCATAGCCAATGAAGTAAAAAAGATAGGCGCGCTGAGCGTCGCCGTGGTAACGCTCCCGTTCTCGAGCGAGGGCAGGTTAAGGATGAGAAACGCGCTTGAAGGACTGACCAAGCTCAAGCACGCTACCGATACCACAATCGTGATACCCAACGACAAGCTCTTATCAGTGGCTCCGGATCTGCCGTTAAACATGGCTTTCAGGGTCAGCGATGAGGTTTTGGCAAGCGCAACAAAAGGCATAGTCGAGATGGTCACAAAGCCGGGAATGGTAAATCTTGATTTTGCCGATCTAAAGAGTGTGCTGAAGGATTCTGGCTATGCTATGATAGGACTTGGCGAAGCGAGTGGCACTCAGAAGGCCAATAGGGCAGCGATCGCCATACAGAATACGCTCAAGAGCCCGCTGCTTGATGCGGATCTCTCAACTGCGAAGAAGGCTCTGGTAAACATAGTCGGAGGCGACGACCTTACTTTAAGAGAAGCGGAAAACATATTCCAGGAAGTGGCTGCCAGGATAAGCGAAGACGCGATGCTAAAGTGGGGCGCGCGCATAGAGCCATCGATGCAGAAGAACACAATAAAGGTTATGGTTGTTATAGGCGGCGTCGAGTTTCCTGAGTATACCGAATACGGCATCAAAAAAAAGATTGAGGAGTCATCAGAAATAGATCTTGACGACATATTCGAAGAGAAGAAGTGATTGCGCGAACTTTAATATCTCTCAGAAACTGAAGCAGTTTTACGAAGACTCAAAGCACGTCATAAGCGTAAGCTACAAGCCTGACATGAGCACGTTCAGGCGCACATTGAAGATCGTGCTTTTCGGAACCCTGCTTGTAGGAGTGCTCGCATATGTAATTTATATTGTTATGTCGCTTATTACGTAGCATGGAAATAGAGCTCGATTTGGGGAAATCGGCACAGGAAAATGCCAATGACTATTTCTTGAGGGCAAAGAAGGCCAGGAAAAAGGCAGCCGGGGCAAGGGCCGCTCTCGAAGCGCTTGCAAAGCAGCTCAAGGAAGCCGAAAAGCCGAAGCTCATTCCGGATACTAAGATAAGGCGCATAAGGAATGGGGCATGGTTCGAGAGCTTTCACTGGTTTTTCACAAGTAATGGCATGCTTGCGATAGGCGGCAAAAGCGCCCAGCAGAACGAAATCATAAACTCTAGGTATTTCGGCGATTCTGACGTATTTTTCCATGCGGATGTTTTTGGAGCACCAGTAGTTATACTCAAAAACGGCATAAATGCCAATGCAGGAGTCAAAGAAGAAGTCGCGCAGTTTGCCGCTTGCTATTCGAGGGCGTGGGAATATGGCTTATCCGCTGTCAATGTTTACTCGGCGTTGAGAGGGCAGGTGTCGAAATCAAAGGCAAAGGGGTCGCTCCCTACAGGCAGCTTCCTGATAACTGGAGAAAGGGAGTGGTACAAAGGCATGAAACTTGAGCTCTGCGTCTTCGTCGGAGACCGGCGATCAGATGCAACAAATAGTGTAGTGGCGTTTGTTCCGCAAACACAGATTGTGGCAGAGGTAGACGCACTGAATGTAGTTCCGTCCTCAACAATGTCAAAGCTCAACATTTCAAGGTATATTATTTTGAGGCCAGGACGTACCAAAAAGTCTGACGCCGCGAAGATGATAGCAAAAGCGCTCGGATTCAATGACATCGATTATGTGATGAGGCAGCTTCCTGCCGGATCATTCGACATTTCGAGCAATTTTTAGCAAGTATCAAGCACAGATGTAACTGGCAAATATTTTTCCGCAGCGCATGAGCAAAGTATTTAATATTATCAGGCTAATGTAAAACATGCATACGAAATTCGTAGTTGTTTTGGGCTCGCTGATGAGCGGGCTCGGCAAGGGCATAGTGACTTCTTCTATATTGAAGATGCTCAGCTTCTATGACTATAATGTAGTTCCTGTGAAGTTCGACGGCTATTTGAATTACGATTGCGGAACGATGAATCCCTACAGGCATGGCGAGGTTTTCGTGCTTGATGACAGCGGCGAAGTCGACATGGATTTTGGCACCTACGAACGATTTCTCAACAAGAGCATGAGCATCGACCAATCTATAACAGGTGGAAAGCTTTTCAGCACGATAATACGCGAAGAGAGACATGGCGACTTTCTTGGCAGGGATGTGCAGATTATCCCGCATATGACGGACCATATCATAAGTTTGCTTGAGGGCTTAGCTAGGAAAAAGAGGGCGGATGTGCTTGTGATAGAAGTCGGCGGCACAGTAGGCGACATAGAGAATAGTTATTTCGTTGAAGCGATGAGGCAGCTTGCGCTGAAGCACAGGACTGTGTTCGTCAATCTTACTTATATACCGAAACTGAGCGCAGTAGGCGAACAGAAAACTAAGCCGACTCAGCTTGCATTCAGGGCGTTGCTGCAGACAGGCATAACGCCGAATTTTGTGGTATGCAGAAGCGAAAGCAAACTCGAGGAGCATACAATTAGAAAGCTCGCTCTTTTCACAAACCTCAACCAGAGGAGGATAATAGATGATTCTGATGTCGAAAGTATATATGAGGTTCCTCTGAGCTTTATGAGGCAGAAGTTTGACGAGCTGCTTATAAAAGACCTGGAACTTGACAAGCATAAACTCAACACAAAAAAACTGAGCGCATGGAAGGATGTAGTCAGCAAAATAAAAAATCCGAAAGAAAGCGTTACTGTGGCGATAGTCGGCAAATACACAAACTTGCGCGATTCCTACGCGAGCGTGAAAGAAGCGATAGTACATGCTGGAGCATGGAACGGAGTATCGGTAAAAATAAAGTGGATAGAATCCGCAACTCTTGAAGGACGTGGCAAAATAGATGTGCTTGAAGATGTTGACGGCGTCATTGTTCCCGGAGGTTTTGGAAAGCGCGGCATAGAAGGCAAGATACTGGCAATAAGATACGCAAGAGAGCACAAGATGCCGTATCTTGGACTGTGTCTGGGCATGCAGCTGATGGCTGTCGAGTATGCAAGAAATGTCTGCGGGCTCGACGGCGCAAACTCAACCGAATTTGAGCCAAAAACAAAATACAATGTCATAGACCTGCTGCCTTCGCAGCGCAATGTGAAGGATAAAGGCGGAACGATGAGGCTCGGCGCGTGGAAGTGCAAGATACTGAATAGAGATTCTATAGCGTACAGGGCTTATGGCAAAGAGATAATATCTGAGAGGCATAGGCACAGGTATGAGTTCAACAACAAATATAGGAGACTGCTGGAAAGCAAGGGGCTGAGAGTAACTGGTACAACAATGGATGGCAAACTTGTAGAGCTGATAGAGTGGCCGAACCAATTTGGTATAGGCACTCAGGCGCATCCAGAGCTGAAGTCAAGGCCAGAAAATCCGGCGCCGCTTTTCGTCGCATTCATAGACGCAAGCAAAAGGTACAAATCAGCTAAAAAATGATTTTATTACGGCAAGCCCCTGCTTGAGGCCTGCTTTTGATTCGCCAGATTTTCTTAGACCAAACGAATACGGCACGTTGCATATCTTTATACTGCCACTGTCTACGCACTTCAAAAAATCAAAAAGAATCTTATAGCCTTCGCCAACGAATCTAGTCTTGTTTTCATTATAGATTTGCAAAAATAAGCTGCGCCTTATGCCAAAATACCCAGAAAATATGTCACCGCATCGCGATTTGCCCTTAACGAAAAGAATCAGATAACCCACGTATATGAGGGCCTTGGATATTAGTTTCCTGTAGAACTGCCATCCTTCAACCGTTCTGCGCACAGCCACTGCGAGGTCGTATCCACTTTCTAGACATTTTGCAAGAGCCTTTATTTTTTCAGGAGGATGCTGCATGTCAGCATCCATAACTATCACGTAATTGGTTCTTGCCTGCAGTATGCCGTCTATAACGCTAAAGGTAAGGCCGCGTGGCAGGCGGGCCGCATGCCTGTCAAGAAATTTTACATTTTTCCCCGAAAATTTTGTTACGACGCTTTTTGTCTTGTCTTTTGAGCCGTCGTCTGCAACTATCACTTTGATTCCCTTGTATGTGCTGGTCAGGTACCGCAACAAAGTGCCTATAGTGTACTCTTCGTTAAGCGTGGGCAATACAACAGTAATATTACCATAGTCCATACAATCACATGAATTTTTCTGCATATTCTACTATATTTCTAAACCAAAGCCCAAAGATAGGTATGCCGCTGCTGAGTTTTTTTATGATATTAAAATCTTTCTGGTCTGCGGCCTTAAGCTTTGGCACAATCACCGGATATACAAAGATTACTATTGCTGCTCCCACCAGCATCTGGAACGTGTCGCTAAGCATGCCAAGCGCGGAGCGTATAAACAGCAATATCGCAAACAGGATGACGTTTGCTACAATCAGCATGTAAATCTTCTTCGTAAGCTTGAATTCGATCTCTTTTTTCAGGAAACTGCTATAAAGGTAAGTGCTTAGGATGCCTCCTACGAAATACAATGAGATTATGACCCCATATGCGCCGAAGCTAGGAACAAGCAGCACAAGCGAAAGCAGCTCCGCCACGCCTATAGCGAACGAATATTTTAGATATTTGTTTACGTTGCCCATGCTTATGACAAGCGATGCGGCGTAACTTCCGACAAGGCCTATAAGAAGACCGAAACCCAGAAGCATTATGTAGGCCGGTGCGCCGACATAGGATGAAGTGAAGAATATATTTACTATATTTCCAGCAAACGATATGATGTAGATTACAAGGGGCACGGCAAGCAGAAGGCCGAAGTAAATTGAGTAATTGAGAAGCTCGCTTACCCTTTCCTTGAGCCTGCTTCCGGCAAGGGCCGCGGCAAACATCGGTATCAGCACTATGCTTATTGAGCCTGTTATCACGTCTACAAGTGAGCCCATTTTGAGTGCTACTCCGTATGAGCCGACAACAGACGAGACAACGACGCTGCCCAGAAGGATTACTGAAAAATTGCTTACCATGCTGCCGATTATGTTTGCGCCGGTCACGGGCAGGGAAAATGACAGAAGCTCTTTAGCAACCGCTGAAAAGCGCTGCATCTTAAGCTTGAGTTCGGCGTGCTTCAGCGCAAGCATGAGCGACGCCGCCGAACCTGAGAATAGGCCGGCAACGTATCCGGATATGGCACCAACAGCGCCGAAACCCATCAAAACCAAGATAATGCTTAGAAACGCCTGAAAGCTGGAGTTGGTCAGCGCGGCGACAGAGGCACGTTTACCGTCACCGAAACTTACAAGGACAGAATACAATGCACCGTAAAGAAGCGAGAAGACTATGCCAATCATAGCGATCTGGATTGCTGCTGTTTCTGAAGGATTATGGAATATGTATGTCGCAATCGCGCCGCTGAGCAGCACACCGGCAGCAGAGAGCACTATGCCTATTATTAGCAGTATGAGTATGCCTGTTGTGATTATTGTGCTTATTTCTTCGCGCTTGCCCTCATTCTGCAGCTTGGGTATGTACTTGTTGAAATATGCGGTTATATTGAATGATGCCAAGGCGCTGAAAAGACCCGATGCACCAAGGGCAAGCGTATAGATGCCGTAGTTGCTGGGCCCAAGGAGCCTTGCGACAACCACGAACATGACCACGCCTATAACCAAAGAAAGCACCTTGCCGAAAGCTACGAACGCTGCAACATTTGCCGTCTTCACGCCAAGCTCCGTGGCGGTTCCAGTGCTAGAATATCCAGTTTGCATACCAACGCCTATAGGCTGTAATCCTTCCCTGTCAGCTTCTCAAGAAATCTTATATACCTGAGGCCAGCGTCGTAAAACGGCTTAACAAATGAAATTTTTGACGAAAAGCGGCGCATATCCTCAACGAATTCCTTATTTATGATGCTAAGTAGAACAAGTATAAATGGATATGCTATCAGCACTATTGCGGCACCGACTAGCACCTGCAGTATCCTGTGGGGCACTATGAGGGCCATTGCGGTCATCGGGGCTATTATTGCGGTGCTGGCCAGCGCTAGGAGGGCTTTTCGTGGGATCGCAATTTCTCTTATGATTGACTTTGCGACGCGGTAAAATATTACATCATTTGACACGCTCCCTATGTAAAATAGTGCTACTATGGCGCCGATTCCACCGTAGAGCGGCACCAGTATCATCAAAGATATTATCTGTATGGCTGCCGAAAGCGCGGTAAAGCGCAGCAGCTTGTACACTTTTTCGTAAGCGATTACAAGACTCGTTGCATATAGCCCGGGCAGGCCTATTATGACGCCGAATGCGACAAGCAGCAGGTACAGCGGCGCGATACCGAAATTCTTGGTTATTAGTATGAATATTATGGGCTTGGCCATCACGCCTATATAAACTATGAACGGCACAACGAAAGCGATTGTGTAAACTAGGGCTTTGCCGAATGCACTTGCCACGGCCTTCTCATCTTTGGACTGTGCCCTCTTTGCAGAAAGCATGGGCATCATTATGCTCCATGCGCTGCCTGTGAAAACAGCCGTCATGCTGTAACCCTTGTTCGCTATGCCGTAGTTACCTAGCACATATGCCGTGGAAAATAGGCCAAGCAAGATGACTGCTATATAGCCTGTACTGAATGTTAGGGCATTATTCAGGGCAAGCGGCATGGAGAAGCTTATTGCAGATTTTATTTCAGAAACACTTGCATGACGCAACTTCGCCTTGCCTCTTATCTCGCTCAAAACATAGTATGTGGATATCGCGAAGCCGAACGCATAGCCTATGAGTATGCCAGAGATGGCCCCTGCGACGCCGAAACCTGCAACAACGAGAGAAACGCTTGCGACCAGCTGCACTGTCAAATTCGATATATTTGAAGTAGCCGCATGCATGCCCTTTCCAAGGCCTATGAGACCCGAATATGATGCGCCGTACACCATTGAGAAGAATATAGAGCCTGCTGCAATCTCTATTTCAAAGGCGGTTATGCCAGTGCGAGCATAAAAAGGAGCAACAAGACTGCTTATGCCGATTCCTATCGCGGAAACGGCAAGCGCTATCGGTATGATGATTGTGTAGCCGCTTGAGACAACCTTTGCGATGCTTTCGTAGTCGTTTATGCTTCTGTAACGCGCAAGGTAGTTATTGAAATACGTGCCTATGCCGAAATGGCCAGCTGCGCCAAGCAGGGCTGATATGCCAAATGCCAGCGTGTATATACCATAATTATCAGAGCCCAACAGTCTAGCGAGTGCCACAAGCAAAACTGCGGCAATTAAAGCTCCGGCCAATTTGCCCGAGAGCACTGACATAAAATTTCTTGCTGTGGTGCTGCCAAGGCTGTCTTCGTTTTCCATACGTTTCATAAAAATTCAACCATAAACTTTAATATAGATTTGCAGCGTATTATTTGCTGCATTGCGATGCGCATTTTATGCTCAGCAAAAATCTTATAAGAGAATATGCGGTTGTGGCACTTTTATTCCTAATGCTATCCCTACTGCTCTTTTGGAATATTACTTTGGGAATCGCTTCCACAGTCCCAAACGGCGGGGGCGATGTATATCAGACCCTATGGAATCTGTGGTGGGTCGGCTACGCGACGCTTAAACTGCACACCTCGATATACTTTTCAAGCCTGCTCTATTATCCGGTAGGGGCGAACCTTGTAACTCAAACGTTGTCTCCGCTTGCAGGGATATTCAGCCTGCCGTTTCAGGCTGTAAATCTGGTCTTTGCATATAATGTGATTTTCTTCGTAGATTTCGTCCTTGCTGGGCTTTTCATGTACATGCTTGCTGATCACATACTCAAAAACAAATACGCAGCTTTTGTGGCAGGCATCATATTTGCCTTTTCACCTATGCATATAGCGCAGTCCCTCGGCCACCTGAATTGGACAAGCATAGAATTTATGCCGATATTCATACTGCTCTTCATGCTTACAATCGAAAGGAAGAGGATTGTATACCCTGTGGGTGCTGGGATAAGCTTTGTTTTTGTTACTTTTTGGGGCGACCCTGAGCAGGGGATAATGGCGCTGCTTTTTGCACTTCTGATGATTCTTTACTACCTTGTCAGCAGAAAAAGAAACGAGATCCTCAATTTGAAGTTTGTGGAAAACCTTCTTGTGATGATTGTCGCAGCTTTTATTGTAGGCGCGCCCTTTTTTATACCGGTGGTTAATGGCATTAGAAACGGGGCCCTTGCACAGGCTGCGCAACTCGATTCTATTCAGTACAACATGCTTTGGAGCGATCCGCTAGCATCGTTCTTTCTGCCAAGCCCATACAATATTATCTTTAGTTCTGCGTCAAACTCATACAAGCAGATTTATGCTGCAGATCCAACGGAGCGCGTGTCATACTTGGGCTATGTTGCAATATTTCTCGCGCTTTACGGTTTATTTAGAAGCTATAAGAATAGGGATTACTCTTTCATAGCTTTTTGGGTTTTGGCCTTTTTGGTCTTCGCGTGGCTCTCATTGGGTCCGTACGTCCAGATTGGAAGCCTGCCAAACGCTGTGGGAGGCATTCCGGGCATATACCTGCTTTACAGGCAACTGCCTGTGATTAACTTAATAAGGGAAGCAGGCAGATTCGACATGGTAACGACAATCGCGCTTGCAGTGCTCGCAGCATACGGCTTCAAAGAGCTGTTGTCGAGACTCGAAAATTCAAAGCATTCAAAAAATTACAAGGCATATGTCACCGCCGCCTTTGCATTTCTGATTCTGCTCGAATATAGTGGTTTTGTCATTGGCAGCGGCCATTTCATCACACCGCACATACCTAAAGCATATTACGAGATAGGCAACATTACAGGCAATTTCACTGTGCTTGTGCTGCCAGCTACTGTGAATTCAAGCAATGCGCCCGCGCTCTATTTGGGAATGCAGATGTATTATCAGACCGCATTCAAGAAACCTATAATAACAGGCTACACTTCAAGGAGCAATGAGACTGAGCTCCTCCCGCAGGAAACTTTGCCTCTGGTGCAGGCCGCGTCAAGCTTGGAGGCAACAGGCGTTTTGGCATACTCATCGCCCATAATAACAAATTACACAAACGTCACGCTGCTCTTGATGCGCAACTACAACATAGCGTTCGTTTCGATAATAAAACAGGCTTACAATCAGGTCGATTTGGAGCAACTCTTCAGCTACTTGTATGGAGTCTTCGGCGCACCCGTTTACAACAGCAACACAACAACTGTATTCGCTACTAGCGCAGCACTGAGCCGCGCAGGAAGCTCATTTGTGGCTTACCCAGGCCAAAATTGGTTTCCTGGATGGTATATTTGCGAGATATACGGCATAACGTGCAACGCCACTGTCGATTCGCTTTGGTTCGGCAGCAACGTGAGGGAGATAGTTGCATATACGCCAGTTTCAAGAAGCTATAACATGAGCTTTCGCTACTTTGCGCCTAGCCCAACGAGCATGAGCATCTACCTTAACGGCGGCAGCGCATCCAATCTGATAAAAGAGTTTCCGGCAAGCGGCGTAGGGAATAAAACAGTAAGCCTAAGCCTGCTTCGCGGCTACAACCTGATCTTCTTCTATGCACCCAATTCGACGAGCCTTCCAGAGTACACAGACTTTGCAGTAGGCGACATCTCCTTCAGCTAATTTCTGAAGCACCAGAGCAGATTTGCGGCTCTTGTATTGATTGAATGATAAAACCTGCAAGAACGCGTTGTAGATAAAAGATATTGCACAAAAAATTTAAATAATCTTCATGAAAAAAATAAAATAGGCGGCTTGGGTGGGAGTATGGTGGATGAGTTGACTGAAGGGGAGATGTACGAACTTAGAGTCAATGCGAAAAATCCGCGTGGAGAAGGCATAGGTCGCATAAAGAACATAATAGTCTTCGTTAAGAATGCCAAAACCAGAATAGGCAGGATTTATAAGGTAAGAATAGTGAAGGTGCATAGGACATTCGCATACGCCGAGCCCGTTGACAGCAGCAAGTATTTTATAGGTAATGGTAGCTTAATTGTATAACTGGTTTCTTCTATTTTAGTTTTAGTTTATAACGCTAGGTGCATATATGGTACCAGAGGACTACAAGAGAATGGCAGAAAAGATCATGAAAGGCACAACGACAGTCGGGATAATTTGCAGCGACGGAGTCGTAATGGGTGCGGATTCAAGAGCTACAATGGATACATTTATAGCAAGCTCTGAAGCAATCAAAATATACAAGATAGACGAGAATATAGCAATGACCATCGCCGGCGGAGTCGGAGACGCAGAATACCTTGTCAAATTTCTTAAGATGCAGAACGAGTTATATAAGATGAACGAAGGCAAGCCGCTTGCGCCTAACTCTGCTACTTCTCTTTTCCACATAGTGCTTCAGGAAAGCAAGATGATGCCTTACTTTGTGCAGCTCATAATAGGTGGCATTGACGACAATGGGCCTGAGCTCTACAGCATTGACTTCTTTGGAGGCTATACGAAGGAGTCTAAATTCACCTCGACTGGCAGCGGCTCGCTTACGGCCCTTGGCTACCTTGAGGACGCATTCAAGCCTGAGAACACCGTAGCGATGTCGGTAAAAATAGCCGCAAAGGCGCTTAAGATCGCTATGAAAAGGGACTCCGCAACGGGAGACCATATGAAAATTGTAAGCATAACTAAGGATGGCTACAAAGAATATTCTGAAGAAGAGATAGCAAAACTTCTGGGGTAACCGCATAAGTCGGTTGCGCTTCAGGGAGTCATTTTTTCAGTGATTATTTGGCAGAAACTTCGCAGGAAGCGAACAATATTTTCAAAAAGATAGAGGAGATGATGCCTGCAGATGCGGGATTCATCAAGGCAGAATATGAAGGACCAGATATAGCCGTTTACGTAAGCAATATATCTGCGGTATACGCCAATGAGAGCACAATAAAGAACATATCGGCAGCGGTGAAGAAGAAGCTGATAATGAGAAGCGACGCTTCCAAGCTTCTTGATGTAGAGCAGGCTAAGAAGGAGATTGAGAGGATAGTGCCGAAGGAGGCCGAGGTTGATTTCGCAAATCTGAAGTTCGTTCCTGAGTTCGGTGAGGTTTACATAGAAGCGATGAAGCCGGGTCTTGTTATAGGCAAAGAGGGCTCCACACTTAAGGAGATAGTGATGGCTACAAGGTGGGTCCCAAAGGTGCTCAGGATACCGACGATGAACAGCGACGTAATAAAGGCCATGAGGCAGCTCACAGTAAACGAAAGCGAGTTCAGGAAGAAGTTTCTCATAAGCATAGGCAAACGCATAAATACGCCCATACTGAAAAGCGAATGGGTCAAGGCAACAGCGCTCGGCGGCTTCAGGGAAGTCGGCAGGAGCAGCCTGCTCATAGAGACGAACCATTCAAAAGTGCTGATAGACTGCGGCATAAGCCCCGAACCTGGAATAAAAGGTGCAGATGCCGCAAACGGCGAGTCAAACAAAGCATTTCCTTACCTCGACAGCGCTAACATATCAATAAACGACCTCGATGCGGTAATACTAACGCACGCGCACATGGACCACGCAGGTTTCGTTCCATACCTTTTCAAGTACGGATATGAAGGACCTGTATATGTGACGCCTCCAACGAGAGACCTCATAGCGCTGCTAGCATACGATTACAGCAAGCTCGTCAAGAAAAGTGGCGGAACGCCGCTCTATGAGGAAAAGGACATAAAGAAAATGCTAATGCATATGATAACAAGAAACTACAATGAAGTAACCAACGTAACGGACGAAATAAAGCTAACCTTCCACAACGCTGGCCATATACTTGGAAGCGCAACAGTGCACCTGCATATAGGCGAAGGATTATATAACATAGTGCACACAGGCGACATGAAATACAGCTTCACGAGGCTTCTAGATCCTGTAGACACCAGGTATCCGAGAGCCGATGCCCTGTTCATAGAGAGCACTTATGGCGCTTCAAATGACATAACTCCGAATAGGCAGGAAGCTGAAATGGAGCTTCTAAATGCCATAAAAAGAACCATAGACAACGGTGGCAAAGTGCTTGTGCCCCTTTTTGCAGTGGGACGTTCGCAGGAGATAATGCTGGCGCTCGAGAGCCACATCTCGAACAACAAGAACTACAAGTTGGAAGTGCCTATATACCTTGACGGCATGATCCTTGAAGCCAGTGCGATACATACCGCGTATCCTGAATATCTCAAGGAGTCCTTGCAGAGGCGCATATTGAGCAACGCATCGCCGTTCGAGAGCGAAATATTCGAAGTTGCGAAGGGTGAGCGCTCAGGCGTAATAGAGGGAGGCCCTTCGGTAATACTTGCAAGCGGCGGAATGCTCAACGGTGGGACAAGCCTTGAGTATTTCAAGGAGCTGGCCGAAGACCCAAAGAACACGCTGATATTTGTAGGATACAACAGCGCGTCGTCTCTCGGCAGGAGAATTCAAAATGGGCTAAGCAAGGTCGCTCTGCCTGACGAGGAAGGCAAGCTTAGGGAGATAAACGTCGCAATGCAGATAAAAACCATTGACGGATTTTCAGGCCACAGCGACAGGCAGCAGCTCATGAGATTCGTAGAGGATATGACCCCAACGCCCAAGAGGGTATTCACTATGCACGGCGAGGAAAGCAAATGCGAGGACCTGGCAAGAAGTATAGGTTTAAGGATGCACATAGAAGCCAGGGCGCCAATGAACCTCGATTCGATAAGGCTTAAGTGACTTTTGAGAATGCTGCCATAGCGCTAAGGCGGTGCTGCAAATTTAGAAGGTTTCAAGCCTGGGCCATTCTATAGTATTAGTCTGCTTTACTTCTGCTTCTTCTTCGGTAGCGGACTTTGCAACGCGACCGTATGCGAGAAGCACTATGCTTATGAATCCAAGCAGGCTCGTGAGAAGCAGGTAGCTTATGCTGCTGTTTAAGTATTCGTAGCTTATAGCAACGATTATCAGGCCGCCAAGTATTGCGCTGGAGTAGCTGCCCTTGCCCCTGCGCACAAGGACGTTTACGCCTGCGGCTATTAGCATTAGTATTATTATTGTGTTGAGCAGCGGAGTCGCATATTTCTGGTAGTTGAGAACAAATGCGGTTAGGCCCGAAGCAGAGACATAGCTAGCTATGTAGGAGAGCTGTGGATATATGAAGTAACCGAAGATTATGGCGGTAACCAAGAAAATTCCGCCGGCAGCGTTTGAGAACCTGTTGTAGCTTGTAACGGCAGCGGGCTTGCGACCTGTGGCTACCTTGTCTATGTCTTCGAGGCAATAGAACTTTCCGTCGTATTCCACAAGATCAGCATAGCAAAATGGCCTCTTGCAGTAGCTGCATATAGCATACGCGGGTCTCCACGGATGCAGAACGCATGTAAGCCCTTTTGCGGCTTCGATGCTATCTTTCTCTGTCTTGGAAAGCTTCTTAGGTCCAGGAAGAACTTCCGCAAGCTCCTGCTCTGTTTCGGCTTCGCCGAAACCCTTTTCGAGAACAGCCTCTGTTATGTATTTGGATTCTTCCTCAGCTTCCTGCGATTTCTCCTTGCCGATTGCAGGCTTGGGCTTTCCAGAAAAGAACAAGGAGGTCTTTGCAGCCTTCGGTTTTGCTTCCGCAGCTTTTGTCTCTTGCTTTTGAGGTTTCTGAATTTGAGGAGGCTGCTGATATACAGCTTGCTGCGGCTGCTCAGCGGGCTTCTCAGGCTTGGAAACCTGCTGCTTGGGAGCATTCGGCTGTGCCGGCTGCTCCGGTTGCGGTTCGGCCCTAACTTGCGCCTGCTGAGAGGGCGAAGGCCCCGCAAAATGCATGTTCCTCATTTTGAATATGAGCATGTCATTCGGGTCAACGACCATGCCAACCACTTAAGGCCTTTTGAAACGCATAGCTTCTCTCTTCTTTCTTTCGAATATGCCAAGATGCTTGGCGCAGCTTATGCAGTAGTATACTTTTCTTTTTGTGAGGAACTTCACATTGTTCTCTGAATGCGAGTCCGTGTTGAATTTTATAACCTTCTCGAACACGACGGCTTTGTTCCTCGGTATAGATCTGCCGCAGTTGTCGCACGTCACTAGTGGCTCTTTTCCTCTCATATAGTGCACCAATATTATTTGAATACAAAATAATAAAAGTCCTTTGCAAATAAGCAGCAATCTGTTACCAGAGCTATGACAGCAGCTTGTTTATGTTGGGCATGCTCTCGAGGGCCCTGTCCTGCTCGATTTGCTGGTAGACCATGTACATTATTCCAACGAGCAGCAGTATGCCCATTCCGGAACCGACGGCTCCTGTGAGCGTGGCGAAGGCCGCAAGCAGCCCGACGAAAAGGCTTCCGAGAACGGTTACTGTCATTATATACTTCTTAAGCAGGTTTTCGACTATTCTTGGGTCCCGTCTGAACCCAGGAATCTGCCAGCCGACGCTCTGCAGCTGGTCTGCGACCGCCTTCGGATTCTGACCAGTCATTTCTATCCAGAACCTTCCGAAAACTACGCAGAGTATGAGCAAAACAAGCACATACACGGCCACATGGACCATTTCTGGAACCTGAACCACGCCTCCCCACGGCAGGTAAAGCGGCGAAGTTCCCTCGAAGAACGCGATGTATGCGGGATAACCTCCACCATAAGGTGGAGGATACGGCAACGGGAATGTTGGTGATATTAAGTACACAAGGCCTCCGACAAGATTAAGGGTTGTGCCGCCTGTGCCAGTCGCCACGGGTTGATAATAGGCTATGAAGCGCGCGAGACCCATGAAGCTACCGGTAACGCCGGCCAACGGTCTAAACCAGACAGTAAAGCTCAACTCGAGGGACATTGCGAGTATGACCGGCAAGACGCTCACATAAAGGAAAGGTATCGGCAGGCGGCCGCCCACGCCCCTGAATTGGCTGAAGGCAAGCGGCAGCTCGACCTTTATGTCGTAAGCGTATATGCTTATGAGCATTACAAGTATAGCAAAAAATAGCGGACCGAAAGCAAGAAGGGAATTCGGTATTGCTGTAGCGCCACCGGTAGTTATCGCAGTGACAGCCGCAGGAAAGAGTATCTGTATGGTGCCAGCTATGAGGGCAAACGAAACTCCCGCAGCTATGAAAAGGTTTATGCCGGATGTTATGCCGTATTTTGTCATAGCCTCATCTAGGAATATTATGAATATAGCGGCTATTGCAAGCTGCAGTACCACAAGGCCGACCAGAGACGCGCTTGTGACCGGCACGTAACCAGTTGCTACGAAGACATAGGCTTCCACTATGGCTATGCCTGCGGCGAAGAGCTTCTGAAGGCTCTGGAAGCGACCTTTCTGCTCGTTGTCGCCAAGGTCTACGTTTATTATCTTAGAGCCTATGAGCAATTGAAGGAAAATGCTTGCTAGCACTATCGGGCCTATGCCAACTGTGACGAGGCTTCCTATTCTTGCAGCGAAGACTATGCTTATGAGCTGGAACTCCGGAGAGGTGCTTATCAGAGCCTGGTTGACGCCCAGTGCGGGTATGCTGAACATGAGAAGATACGTGCTCAGAATAAGCGCCGTCCACTTCATCTTCTGTCTGAACGACAAAGGCATCTCGGGCCTCTTTATGTTAGGCACTAGCTTTAGCAGTGGATCAAGCTTCTCTAGCCCCATTCAAATACCTGGTTAGCCGGGCTTAAGCCGCATTCGCAGCACGTAGGAATTGTTAGCCCCTAGCTCTCTTTTTATTTCTACGCCACTATTATATAAATCTTTTACCATGCCGGCAAAAAGGGCAGCATAGCCATTAACCAGGCTGCCTATGGAATTGGCCATGCCATATTTTATAGATATGCCGCGCAGGAAGCCATTGCGCTTTACGAAATTGACGCCCTCTGCGCCGGTTGTTTTTGACATGCTGCTGAGAAGCTTGTCGTTTGCCATATTGGAATTTTTGGCGTATTCGGCAATTTTGCTGCCTGTGGCATAAAGCACTTTGTATAGGCTTTCTGTTATAGACTTCTCAAGAAGCGGCAACATATAAAGCAAGTAGTAGTCCTCATTGACTGCTTCAACATCTGCGCTTGAATGCACGATTGCTGCAGCAAGCGTTTCAACTACGTTGTTCAGATTTTTCTCAGCAGAGTTAGACGCATTTGCCGCTTCCTTTGGTTCCGCAATAAACTGGCAGAAAGCATCGCCGTTGTGCACGCAGTACTTTTCCTGAACGGCTATGGCTGTGCCAGTAGACGCGCTCAGGTATCCTGCAAGTATTCCCGCCTCATATACGTGAGCCTTCACGCCAAGTTCCACACTTGCTTTAGGCTTTCCAACAAAAACACTGCTGTCGTCAAACGGATAATATAGTATTTTTCCGAGGCCGCTGCTTTCCAGCAATCCGAGCAGCGAATTCATATTACTGCCTTTTGCGTAAAGTATCCTGCCGACAGAAAAACCAGAATTGTACGCGAAATTGCGCATTGTAGCTGTGGCGTTGTAAATCACTCTCGG
>JAVZVY010000007.1:0-5559 GCA_038878295.1 Candidatus Micrarchaeaceae archaeon
CTTGTTACGAGTATGTCATCTTCGATCCTTGCGCCAGCAAATCCAGGGATGTAAATGCCGGGTTCGGCTGTGAATACCATTCCTTCCTTGATTACAGTCTTGCTAGTCTTGCCTATGGATATACCGTCATGGACTTCTATGCCGACAGAGTGCCCAAGGCTGTGGATGAATCTGCCGCGATACGCACCTCTATCTGCGGAGTTTATGAAATCCTCGGCAACCATGTGTATCTTGCTTGCCGCGACCCCTGGCTTTATCGCGCCTATAGCCAGTCTCTGCGCTTCTTTCACAACTTCCAATATCCTGAGTGCCCTTTTGTCAGCATAGCTTTTTCCGAATACGAATGTCCTTGTCACATCAGAGCAGTAGTTCCTGAATTTAGCCCCGGCATCTATTAGCACCAGGCTGCCCCTTCTCAACTTTGTCGAATCTGGAAAATGATGGGGCAATGCCGCATTCTTTCCAAACGCAACTATCGTTTCGAACGAGGGGCCCTGCGCGCCTGCTTCTTGCATAAGGTAGTTGAATTTTGCAGCAAGTTGCAACTCGGTGATTCCCTCCTTAAATTCGTCCTCTATTGCGCGCATAGCTTCCTTCACTATCTGCGAAGCCTTTTTTATGCGCTTTATCTCATCTTCGGTTTTTACAGATCTCATTTCGATAAAGCTGCCGCTTATGTCTTCGATTGCGCCAGGCTTATACCTTGAAATTTTTTTGTAAAGCGACACCGGCAGAAAATCGGCATCGATTCCTATCCTTTTTCCAGCAATTATCTTTTTCATTTCAGCATCCATGTTGTTTCTGTTTATCTTTATAATGCTCATGCTACTTGGAGCCTGGCTCCTTGCCGTTTCGTATTCAAGCTCGCTTGTAAGCAGCGTTAGTTTGCCCGTTTTGCCAATTGCCAGGACTGAATCTTCGAAAAGACCGCTTTCAAAGCCAGTAACATAAGTGAAGTTCGGATCCGCAGAGCTCGAATTCATGATCACAATATTATCTATGTTGCTCTTTTCAAAAACTTTGATTAAAGTATCTCTGCTCATGTTTCCACTAGCTTGCTCCTATTACGCCAACGCCAACTACTATGACAAGTATGCCTATAGCTCTGAGCGGCGATATGACTTCGTTTAGAACGAATACTGCGAATATCGTTGCGAAGATGTAGCTGAGGCCACCGAAGCTATAGACCCAGCTGAGCTGCGCCTTGCTCAGCGCGTAGAAATAAAACGCTGTCGAGGTCACATAAGCTATTATGCCCAATGCGAGGTATACGAAGAAAACAAGTTCAGCGTGTAAATTGAGCATGCTAAGCTTGAAGAGAAGCTGGCCGAGCCCGCCAAGGAAAGTGCTCAGCACCAGCACAAGCGAAAGCATTACCTTGATGTTTTTCCCAAGCATATACGCACCTAATACGTAAGCGAGATTATCACCACTCCAGCAAACACAAGGAGTATGCCGAGCACGCGCATTACGGTGAGCTTTTCATTTAGCATAAACTTGGATATGAGCATTATGAAGATGAATGAACTGGCAAATACCGGATACACGAAAGAGAGCTGGCCTTTGCCAAGCGCTACTAGATATATTGCAAGACCTATGAAATATATTACTATGCCTATTATGATGGTTTTGTTTTTGAGCAATGCTATAAGCTCGGGCAGTCTGAACCTGAATTTTGGCATCGCTTTTTTGAAGAAATACTGCGCGAAAGCAGCAAAGAGCGCGGCCACGAGCGTAATGCCTATTACAACGATTGCCTCCACTGAATCACTAACAGTATCGAATTGAATAAATAACTATATATGTTTTTTTGATTAGCAGTGCAAATGGCGCAGGCAAGACTATTTAACTTTTGCTATCAATTTAAATTAGGTATGAAAATGGACCTGCCAAAAGAGGACAAAATTGGGCTTGCATTGGCTTTCTCGATAATTGTGATAACGGTGCTGGCGATAGCCGTTTTCATAGCATACGGAGGCGGGGTCGCTTTCTACGCGGTAATAGTCATAGGCCTTATACTCGGCTTCTACATGGCTTACTATATCTCAAGGGTTACCGCGGCTCAGCAGGCGCAGGCCGCGCAGCAGGCAAAGAAAAGCAAAAGACGACGCTGATTTAGATGAACAAGCTGATAATAGCTGAGAAGCCAAGTGTAGCTTACAGAATTGCCGTTTCGATAGGGAACGGCTCGTTCAAGCGCGAGGTTCTCGGAAGGGTAAGCTATTACGAGATAAAGGATGCCGACGGCGGGAGCATTTATATTGCGCCGGCAGCTGGCCACCTTTTCACATTAAAGCAGAAGAGCACAGCGAAGGGCTTCCCAATATTCAGCGTAGAATGGGTGCCATCATACACAGTAAGCAAGTCAGCATACTTTACAAAAAGCTATCTTGACGCGTTGCTCGCGATAGGCAGAAAGTGCGGCGTTTTCATAAATGCCTGCGACTACGACATAGAGGGCACTGTGATAGGCACAAACATAATAAAGCAGATAATCAACAACGACGTAAACGCAAGCATAGCAAGCAGCAATGTGAAAAGGATGAAGTTCTCTACTACCACAAACGAAGACCTCGCAAACGCTTATGCAAATCTTAACGAGTTCGATTCGTTGAACTTCGAGGCTGGGGAAGCCAGGCACATGATAGACTGGTTTTGGGGCATAAATATGAGCAGGGCTCTTATGCGGGCCCTCACGGCAAACGGCGTAAAGCGCGTTATAAGCATAGGCAGGGTGCAAGGTCCGACGCTCGCAATACTTGCAAAGCGCGAGCTCGAGATAAAGAAGTTTGTGCCTGAGCCTTTCTGGGAACTGCTGCTCGTAGCTAATGGCATAACCTTCAAGAATGTCAGAGGCTCGATTAAAGAAAAGGCGCTTGCAGAGGAAGCGCTTAAAAAAAGCAAAAGCGCAGTAGCTGTTGTCGAAAAATTCGCGGCAAGCGAATACGCAGCAAGGCCGTATCCTCCATTCAATCTCACAGATCTGCAGCTTGAGGCGAG
This sequence comes from Candidatus Micrarchaeaceae archaeon, assembly GCA_038878295.1. Lineage (GTDB taxonomy): Archaea > Micrarchaeota > Micrarchaeia > Micrarchaeales > CABMGC01 > JAVZDR01. Next base: position 3,001 of record JAVZVY010000007.1, read on the forward strand.
CAGAGTATTTAGAATTGACCCTTCAAGGACTCTGGCAATAGCGCAAGCGCTTTATGAAAGGGCCTTCATCTCTTATCCAAGGACATCATCGCAAAAACTTCCATACACGCTGAACTTACCAAGGATAATTTCAGATCTTTCAAAGAATCCTGCATATTCCAAGCATGCTGAAGCCCTGCTTAAGGCTAAAAGGTTCAAGCCTGCAGAAGGCGCGAAGACAGACGAGGCGCACCCGGCAATCTTTCCTACAGGAGTAATGCCAAAAGGACTCTCGCAGGAGGAAAATCAGATATACGACTTGATCGCAAAGAGATTCCTTGCGTGCTTTGCTGAATACGCCACGGTTGAAAAAATCGAGGTGACCATAAATTCCGGCGGTGAAAGATATCGTGCCGATGGTGCTACAGTAAAGCACAGAGGCTGGATGGATTTCTATGCGCCCTACATAAAATATGAAGAATTAGACCTTTCAGGCTTCAAAGAGGGCGAGCGCATAAACCCAGAAAAGATTTACATGCAAGAAGGCAAAACGAAGCCTCCGCAAAGGTATACAAAGGCGAGTCTGATAGCGCTTCTTGACAAGAAAAACCTAGGCACAAAAGCAACAAGGGCTGAAATAATCGATACGCTCTTCAAGCGTGGCTATGTGAAAGGCTCCTCAATAACCGTCACCGAGTTTGGGCTCAGCGTTTTCGATGCGCTTTCAAAATACAGCAGCGAGATATTGGACGAAAGGATGACTAGGGAGCTAGAGGTAAGCATGGACAACATAATGCTCGGCAAGGCGCAGAAGGATGCCGTCATAGAAGAAGCAAAAAGCATAATAAAGAAGATAATAGAAGACTTCAAGAGGAACGAGAGCGCAATAGGCGCAACGCTCAAGGAAGCGCTCTCAAAAACAGAAAGATCTGACGTGCTGGGCAAGTGCCCAAATGACGGCGGCGACCTCATAATAAGGCGTTCAAAAACAGGCAAGGTTTTTGTAGGGTGTAGCAACTGGCCAAAATGCACTGTAACATTCCCTCTGCCACAGGGCAAGAAGATAGTCCCAACTGGAAAAGTGTGCAACATTTGCCATACTCCGATAGTAAAAGTTTTTTACGGCAGAGGAAAAGTCTTTGAAATGGATCTAGATCCAAACTGCCCGTCAAAGGACTCGTGGCGCAAGAGCCCCCAGACTAAGAAGCGCGAGAAAGCCAAATCAGAAGCAAAAGAAAAGCTTCAGTGAGAGAATGCTGCATATAGGCTGCTGTGGCCTTAATTTCTTCAGTCCAAAACAGCTTATAGGCTATGACTGGCAGGAACGTTACAACAGCAGGCTACAAGCATATGCATCGCTCTTCGATACAATAGAAATAGACTCAACATTTTACAAACTTCCAAAAGCTGAAACTGCCGCGAATTGGCTCAATGAGGCAAGATCTGAGTGCCAGGATTTCGAATTCATTCCGAAGGCGCCGCAGGCCATAACGCACACATACAAATTTTCCAACGGCTCTGAAAAACTTCTAAAGCAATTTCTGAACATTGCGAAATCGCTCGATGCAGAGAGGCTTCTTTTTCAGACTCCTGCAAGCTTTGCATACAGCCATGAGAATTTAGCTGAAGTTAAAAAGTTTTTCAGGAAGGTGCCATCAAACTACACAGCAATATGGGAGCCAAGAGGAACTTGGCTGACAGAGGGCGAAAATGCGCTTGTAGATCTGTGCGAAAGCGAAGGCATAATACTGTGCACGGATCCGCTCAGGTCAAAGCCTAACATAAGCCAACGGTTTTACTATTACAGGCTTCATGGATTTGGCAAAAGGATGATGTACAGCTACAAGTTCACCGACGCTGATTTGAGAAGGCTTAAAAATGAAATAAAAGGCATAGGCAACGCATATATAATGTTCAACAACACTTATATGTATGAGGACGCGATGCGATTCAAGAAAATGGTGAAATAATGTATATCTATCCACATATTTATAGGAAGCTTGCAAGGGGGCCGCAGGTTATCCTGCCAAAGGACATAGGAATAATAATTGCTTATACTTCAATCAGCAAAGAGAGCGTCTGCGTAGATGCCGGCGCTGGCAGCGGCTGGCTAGCAATAGCCCTTGCAAGGGTCTGTAAGCATGTTTACAGCTATGACAAACGTGAAGATTTTCTCAGGATAGCTGAAAGAAACGCGGCAGCTCTCGGCGTGAGCAATTTGACGCTTAAGCATGGAGATGTTTTCAAGAAGATAGATGAAAAAAATGTAGACCTAGTAACATTGGACTTGCCAGATGCTGAAAAGGCATTGCCAAACGCGAAGAAAGCTCTAAAACATGGCGGCTATGTTGCAGGCTATTTGCCGCACACCGAGCAGGTAAGCTCGTTTGTTAAAAAATGCGTGCGCCTCAAGTTCAGCGACATATATACAGTTGAGACGATAGTAAGAGACATACTAAGCAGGAAAGAGGGCACAAGGCCTTCGACAAAAGGAATATGGCACACAGCCTATCTGACATTCGCAATGAAGCCATAAACCATGTGCATATGCCTTATGCAAACGCTGGACATAAAAATTGC
>JAVZVY010000007.1:5659-34254 GCA_038878295.1 Candidatus Micrarchaeaceae archaeon
AACTGGTATTCAGGCTACACGCCGCCATAGAGAACTGGCAGTTTCACACTGGCTGCATTTCCAAACATTTTGCAGATGTACACATTCTGAAGGATATTCACTATCGAGCGCACTTACGGATAGAATTATGCATTGCTGATTTGTATTTATCTATGCCTGCGACTTCCTACCAAGAAGGGCAAGCCTTGCTAGCATCGCTTCAAGCTGTATCCTATCGTTAGCGCCTTCCACTATCCTGAAGTTGTAGTCGCCAATGCTTCTTATTATTTCCAAGCGCATCGTGTCAGGCACATCTATGTTCAGAGCTTCTCTGTAGCACTGCATCAGAACGTCTTCACCGCTCATGCCGTATGAAACCATCAAAGTGTTCAAATCCTCTCTGGCTTTTGTGAAATCGCCAGCTATCGCATACTTAAGCATCGATATGACTTCTTTTGGTCTAGCTTTCGCAGCTATGTCATAAATGTTCTTCTCGTCTATTTCCGCATTCAGCACAGCGGCGCTCTGCAGCACGTTTGTTATCTTCCTCAAGTCCCCTTCGCCAACATAAATCAGCGCGTCCATGGCTTTATCGCTTATCCTCAGCTTCTCGCCTTCAGCAATCCTCTTTATGTATTTTCTCATTTCGCTTTCGTTGAGTGGCTTGAACCTGAGCACAACGCACCTGCTCTGAATTGGCTCTATTATTTTGCTAGCGTAATTGGCGCTTAGTATGAACCTTGTTGCTGCGCTGTACTTTTCCATGGTTCTTCGCAGGGCGTGCTGCGCCTCTGGAGTTAATGCATCAGCTTCGTCAAGGAAAATCATTTTGACGCCGCCGCTCGATATCGGCAGCGTGCGCGCGAACTCCTTGACTTTGCCTCTTATTACGTCTATGCCCCTCGAATCGCTGGCGTTCAGCTCTAGAAATGAATCATGTATGTTCTCGCCATAAAGCTCGTTGGCCATAGCTATGGCACAGCTTGTCTTGCCTATGCCCGCAGGTCCAGCAAAGATCATGCTTGGGAAATTTCCAGACTTGACAAAAGCTTTGAGCCTGTCGACTATGGCGCTCTGTCCTATAACCTCGCTGAGTTTAGATGGTCTATACTTCTCTGTCCAAGCAAGATCAGGCAAATTCATAGAAAGCACGCAGTGCAATTATATTGCAGCTTACCAATAAATAATTTTCCATGCTTTTGCGCGCGGCTCTAATATCTGCCCTTTATGCCCTCATAGATTTCCGCTGCGCCTCTTACCATTATATACGTAAAGAGTATCCCTACAAGAACGTAGCCTATCCAAATCGGATATGCGAGCACGTAGACAAGAACCAAATAAGAGAATGTCAAGAACTTTACTACATTTATGCCGCCTCTGAAGAGCGAAGATGAATAAACCACTTTTGCGAATTTTGTTTTCAGCTTGGATGATGTGCCCTTCGCGCCCATCAGGGCGTCGGCTAGCGAATGCCTTATCACAACAAGCAGAAGAATGAAAAGTGGCACTATTGAAAGGTACGTGAACAGTATCCAGAACGAGTACTCAACTATCCTGTCGCCTGCAACATCGAGCCTTGGCCCATACGGTGCTATCTTAGAGCTTCTTTCCTTGATTTTCTTGATTCGCGTCTTGGCTTCAATGTTTCCCATCGATGCACTCACATACTCAAAAAAGCCTACTGTGTTGCCGCTTGCTTCTCTTACGGCGAAGTAGCCGTCGAACGCGTCCATAAGAAATATCAAGGCTATTACTAATATGTCTATGAATGCGTTGAATTTGAAAATTATCATGTATACAAGGAGAAACATTATTGGTATCCTGCTTATTGTTACCGCATCAGCGCTCCTCATAAAATCAACGCATTATATGCAAAAAGCCTATAAACATCTCAAGCTATAAATTCCTATCAGACCTTTGCATGCAAAATATAATAAATTATGGCTGACATATTTTAGCCTATGGTGAAATGATGTTTGACGCTAATAGAATAGAAGAGGAAATTCTATCATACTGGGAAAAGCACGATATAACCAAGAAAGTTAGAGAAAAGAACAAAAATGGCAAACCTTTCTATTTTCTTGACGGCCCACCATACGTAAGCGGCGACCTTCATCCGGGCCAGCTCTGGGTCAAAGCTTCAAAAGACGCTTATATAAGATATAAGAGATACAGGGGATTTGACCTGCACGACAGGGCTGGCTACGACGTTCATGGCTTGCCTATAGAACATAAGGTTGAGCTTCAGCTTGGTGTAAAATCAAAGCAGGAAATAGAAAACAAAATAGGCGTAGAAAAATTTGTTGAGAGTTGCAGTTCCTTCGTGAAATCTTACATTGGTAGAATGGACTCGGATTTTAGGCGTTTTGGCATATCTCTGGATCTCTCGAATCCGTATCTTCCTTTAGAGAAGGGCTATATTGAGACCGCATGGAACATGCTGAAGACTGTGCACGATAAAGGCTATCTATACAAAGCTATAAAGCCAACTCTATACTGCCCTAAGTGCGAGACGACGCTGGCGCAGGGCACCATGGAGGTTGTTTATGGCGATGAAACAGATCCATCAATCTTCGTCGCCTTCAAGGTCGATCCAAAGAGCAAATCGAGAATAAAGCTGAGCGGAGACGAATACCTTGCAATATGGACTACTACTCCCTGGACGCTGCCGGCAAACATGGCTGTAGCCGCAAATCCCAAAGCATTGTACGTTAAAGCTAGATTTGGCAATCTGCTTCTGATACTTGCGAAAGAAAGGCTTGACGTTCTTGTAAGCGCGCTTGGCGAGAGCGCGATTGTCGAGGAGGAATTCTACGGCAGCGAGCTAGAAGGCCTGCATTACATAAACCCGCTTGAACAGATGGTGCCAATTCAGAGAAAGTTTTCTAAGTACCATAAAGTAATACTCTCTGAAAGCCTCGTAAACGTAAATGAAGGCACGGGCCTTGTGCACATGGCGCCAGGCCACGGCGCAGAGGACTACATAGAAGGCAAGAAAAACAATGTGCCTGTGTTTTCACCCATTGACAAGAAAGCCACTTATACTGATGAAGCTGGTGCATACAAAGGCTTGCGCATACCAGACGAGGCCAACAAAAAAATAATCGAAGATCTCAAAAGGCTCAATGCTCTACTGAGCGAGGGCGAAGTAAGCCACAGCTATCCTCATTGCTGGAGGTGCGGCAGCAAGCTTGTTTACATTTCAACAGAGCAGTGGTTCATAAACATCCAAAAGGCGAAACGCAGGATAATAAAAGCAAACAGCAAAGTTTCGTGGCATCCAAGCGAAGCGATGAAATGGCAGGAGGACGTGCTGAAAAGTTCGCCAGACTGGGTTATATCAAGGCAGAGATATTGGGGAATACCCTTGCCTATATGGGCGTGCACAACTTGCGGCAACACCGAAGTAATAGGCTCTTTTGAAGAGTTGAAGAGCAAAGCTATTGACGCTTCGGCTGTTGCTTCTATGAAAGATTTCCACAGGCCATATATAGATAATATTAAGCTCAAGTGCGGCAAGTGCGGCTCAGAGATGCGGCGCATCCCAGACATATTCGATGTTTGGTTCGATTCTGCAATAGCATTCAGAGCCTCGCTAAGCGATGAGATGTTTAGGAAGCTGTTCCCCGTAGACTTCGTGCTCGAAGGCGTCGACCAGCTCAGGGGATGGTTCTCTGCTCAGCTCAAGATAGGCACGCTCGTATACGGCAGAAGTCCATTCAAAAATGTCATAATAGACGGGATGCTGCTCGACGAAAGCGGCAGGGAGATGCACAAGAGCCTGGGCAATTACATATCAGTGAGCGAATTGCTCAAAATGGCATCTGCCGATTCGTTTAGGCTTTGGGCAATTAGCCACGTGCACTGGCTCGACCTCTCTTTCAAGAAGGAGGAACTCGAAAACGCAAAGCGCGCAATAGACGTTATATACAACATATCCAACCTTCTTGACGAATATTCAAAGGCATATTCGTATACTGAGACTAAAACAACGCCACCACCAATCGGCAAACTCGACAACGAAGACATATGGCTCATATCAAGGCTTAACTCAACAGCAAAAGAGGTTACGGAAAGTTTCGAAGCCTACAGAATGTTCAATGCGGCAAACAGGCTCACCAATTTTGTGGTCGAAGATCTAAGCAGATTCTATTTGAAGATAGCAAAGGACAAAATGAGAAGCAGCAAGGCAGCCGCAAGGCTCAAGCTGCGGGTAATAGACTATGTGCTAAGCAACGCACTAATACTCTTCTCGCCTATAATACCATTTGTGACCGAATATGTCTACTCAAAGAGGTACGCAGCTGGAAAAGAGAGCATATTCCTAAATGATTGGCCGCGCTACAGGGCCCGCCTAATAAACAAAGACGTAGAAAAGGAATTCGAGATAGTAAGGTCAGCAATCACGGCATTGCTCAGCAGCAGGGAAAAGGCTGGAATAAAGCTAAAGCAGCCGCTGAAAAGTGCAACCATAGAAGTAAAAGACAGCTACGCATCGAACGTGCTGCTGGAAAATGCGGAGCTTATCGAGGGCTATGCAAAAATTGCAAGTCTGATAGTCAAGGAAGTGCAGAGCCTTGTTAAAGAGGTAAAGCCAGTCTTCGCTAAGATAGGCCCAGATTTCAAGTCTGCGTCTAACGCCATAGCCGAAGCGCTCAGGTCTGCCGATGCTGACGAACTGCAGAGCGCAGTAGCGAAAGACGGCTACTACGTGTTGCACACAGAAGAGGGCGAATTCACGATAAGGCAGGATCACTTCACAATCGTCACGAAAACAATGAATGCTGATGCCATCGAATTCAAATATGGCGTCGCATACGTTGACACTGAGATTCCGCCGGATCTAAAGGAACAGGCTTTCCTGAGGGAATTTGAGAGGCATATCCAGCTCCTTAGAAAGAAGGAATCGCTGAGCAAGCCTGACAAAATAATACTCTATTATCATGCGGCAGCCGAAGCCGCTGATATTATAAGTAGGAATGAGGCTGCGATTAAGTCTGATGTAAACGCCTCAAAGTTGATAAATGCGCCTCCTGAAGGAAACGTCAGCGAATTCGAAATAAACGGCATAAAATTTAGGGTCTCTATAAAGAAAACTGGCGCCACATAAAGAATCAATCAGCTATGCTCACCGCGGTTTTATACTCCTTTCTTGTAGATAGGTTTGTCCAGCAGTCCTTGCATATTACGAGCCTCGTAGTCTTGTTAAGCCTCCTAGAGCTCTTTGTGCAGCTGTTGCATATCTTTCTGTGGCAGTAGTTGCACGTATTGTACTTATATATCTTTTCTCCGCATCTCTCACATAGCATAGAATCATCAAAAGTAATAAACTTTCTAGAGAAAAATATAAAAGGATAGAGCAAAAGCTGCAGATGGTTGAAATGCAAAAAAGAGCTATAATAGAAACCTATGGCTGCACTCTCAATCAAGCGGACAGCGATATAATGGCCGGTATTCTTTCAAGCGCAGGCATAATCGTTGAACAGGGCAGGTACGAAGGCAATGGCAGCGGCTACGACTACGTGATAGTAAATACCTGTACGGTAAAGACGCCTACAGAGCAGAAGATACTTAACAGGCTCGAGAGGCTAAGCAGTCTAGGCGGAAGGCTCATAGTAGTGGGCTGCCTTGCAAGCGCAGATCACGAAAAAATAGCAAAAGTTGCGCCGCTAGCCTCAATACTGAATACAAGCAACATAACTAGGATAAACGACGCAATCTTAGAAGTAGATTCTGGGAAACGCGCGACATATCTGCAATATCAGCGAGTCGACAAGCTGGCCTCCTTTAGAAGTAGTAATAATTCAGTCATAGCTAGAATTCCGATAAGTGAAGGCTGCCTCAGCAACTGCACATTCTGCGAAACGAAATATGCAAGAGGACCGCTTAACAGCTTTTCCGAAGAGCTGATCATTAGGGCGGCAAGAATGAGCATAGAGCGCGGCGCAAAGGAGATAGAGCTCACATCGCAGGATGCCGGTGCATACGGTTTTGATAAGAAGACAAACATAGCGGAGCTCGCAATGCATGTCAGCGCTATAGACGGCGAATTCAGGATTAGGATAGGCATGCTAAATCCAGAGCATCTGCATAAGTATTTTGATGAGCTTGTAGAAGCGTATAAAAACGAAAAGGTATACAAGTTTGCGCATCTCCCTGTGCAAAGCGGAAGCGACAATGTGCTTAAGGCCATGAGGCGCGGCTATTCTGCAGAGGAATTCAAAAGCTATGTAAGCGAGCTGCGCAGGAAAGTGCCAGGAATAAGCATAGCAACAGACGTTATTGTGGGCTATCCAACAGAAACCGATTCTGATTTCGAGAAGTCGATGGCCCTGATCAAGGAGATAACGCCAAGCATCACAAATGTGTCGAAGTTCGGTGCGAGGCCGCATGCACAAGCGTCTAAGCTCAAACAGCTGCCCAATCGTATAGTGAAGGAAAGAAGCATAAAAATGTCAAGGCTTGTGCGGGAAATCCAATCGAAAAGCAGAGCAGCTTTGCTCAACACAGAAAAGACAGTGCTAATCACAGAACTGAACGGCGGCTCATTTACGGGTAGAGACGATTCATATAACGAAGTTGCTATTATAAGCGGTGCTGTTCATCTTGGCGAATTCAAAAAAGTCATGATAATCGGCAATTCCTCAGGTTGCGTTCTTGGCTCAGCCCTAGACTAGCTTCTCGCTTTGCGTTAGTTATATAAATTGATAAATCCCTATTTCATTCATGTATTCTAAAGCCGTAAGTGACGCTTTTGAGAAGGCTGGCATAAGCATAGGCGACGCCGTAAAAATACATTCTGGGGACTCCATTTTTGAGGGCACAGTAATGCCCAGGCCCGAAATAGGCGATGAAAACATAATTGTGCTTAAGCTGAAGAATGGCTACAATGTCGGCATCAGATTCGGCGAAAACGTCAAATTGGAGCGAGTCGGCTCATCAAAGGAAAAATTCTCGTTTCCTAAGAGCAAGCCACAGAGCAACAAGGGCCTTCCAAAAATAAGCCTTCTTTATACTGGAGGCACAATTGGAAGCAAGGTTGATTACGCCACAGGCGGCGTCTACATGCTTACAAAGCCGGAAGAGCTTCTTTACGAAGTGCCCGAGTTGGAGAACATCGCAAACATAGAAGTAAGAAACGTCATGAGCATAGCCAGCGAGGATATGACATATCATGAATGGCGAAGAATCGCCGAGGAGGTTGCGTCAGCCCTCAATAGCGGTGCAAGAGGCGTTGTAATAACCCATGGCACCGACACAATGCACTTTACATCTGCTGCGCTCAGCTTCATGCTTCAAGGCGCAAATGCGCCGATTGTACTTACAGGCTCGCAGCGCAGCAGCGACAGAGGCTCAAGCGACGCATTTATGAATCTTGTTTGCTCAACGCAGATTGCAGCGAAATCCGACATAGCAGAGGTTGGAATCTGCATGCATTATTCTAGTTCAGACAAGCTCTGTGCTTTCATACGCGGCACAAAGGCCAGGAAGATGCACACGTCTAGAAGGGACGCATTTAGGCCCATAAATGACAAACCCATCGCTTTTGTTGCTGCAAACGGTAACATAACTTACAATTCTGCATACAAGAAAACCGTCGAAGTAGAGAGGACCAAGGTCGAGGCGAAAACAAAATACGAGCCTAAGGTGGCTCTCATTCAGCTTTATCCGAATTCGGATCCCGAAATTCTCGAATTCTACGCGAACAAAAAATACAAAGGAATAATACTCGAGGGCACCGGCCTCGGGCATGCGCCAGTCTCCACAGAGCACAAAGAAGCTCTATGGCTGCCCGCAATCAAAAGGGCCGTAGATTCAGGAATCGTCGTTGGGATGACCTCCCAATGCCTCTATGGGCGTGTGAACACGAACGTTTACAGGAATCTCAGGCTAATCAGCGGCGCAGGCGTGATATACTGCGAGGACATGCTTCCTGAAACCGCGCTTGTCAAGCTCGGCTGGCTTCTTGGCAATTACAATGCCGATAAAGCCAAAGAGCTGCTTAACAAAAACATAGCCGGTGAGATAAAGGCTAAGAGCGCTTATGATGAATTCCTGGTATAGGTGTGAGAATGAGCGGAACAGAAACAATTGGGCTTTTGGTTTTCGGCGTCGGAATACTGATCCTGCTGTTCGCATTTTACGAAGCGTATCTGCTATATGAGCAGATGATCTCGGCAAGCGCCATGACGTCGACGCCAACTACCTTAAACACTGCCGCTGCAAACACCACGCAGGGCATCGTGCAGGGAATTGTCCAAGGCATAGCCGGCTATTTCCCATTCAGGCAGGCTACGTATTACCTTCTTGCAATAATAATTCTTTTTGTTTTTGCTAGCATAGGCTACAAGATCGCAAAGCTCGGCATAGACCTCAGATCGGCGTGGCGCAGAAAGGATGATGCGAGCCAGCAGCAAAAACAGCAAAAACAGCAAAAGGTAGCATGATACGATGGAAGCGGATTACTACAAGAGCATAGGCTTTAAATGCGGGCTTGAGATACACCAGCGCCTTCTTACCAAAGCCAAGCTCTTCTGCGGCTGCGATGCCACTATCTCCCAGTCAAGGAAAATAGCTGTGGTTGAGCGCAGGCAGAGGGCCGTTGCTGGCGAGCTCGGCGAAATTGACAGGTCTACCTACTTCGAAAGCGGCAGGAACCGCCAGTTCATTTACAATCTATACGAAAACAGCACATGCCTTGTGGATATAGACGAGGAACCGCCGCATGAACTTAACAGGGAAGCCCTTGAGATAGCGATGCTAATTGCGGCGTCATTCAATGCGAAGATTCCAGACGAAATAGAACCAATGCGCAAGGAAGTTGTCGATGGGAGCGACCCAAGCGCCTTTCAAAGGACTCTTCTTGTTGGCTATGACGGCGAACTAAAAATTAACAAGAGGAAGATAAGCATAGACAGCATTTTCCTTGAGGAAGAATCGGCTGGAATAGAGAAAAGCGACGCTAGCAGCGTCTACTATAACCTGGACAGATTCGGCGTTCCGTTGGTTGAAATAGACACAGCCCCTTCGATTTCCACTCCAGAGGAGGCCAAGGATGTGGCGCTCGCAATAGGCACCCTGCTCAGACTAACCTCAAAGGTCCAGAGAGGCATTGGAACAATAAGGCAAGACGTCAACGTATCGATAGCGGAAGGCGCAAGGATCGAGATAAAGGGCTTTCAGGACCTTGGCATAATGGATGTCGTCATAAAAAACGAAATAGAGAGGCAGCGCAAGCTTATAGAGATAAGAAACGAGCTAAAGAAAAGGCATGCCGAAGTCGGCAAGCCCATAGACGTTACTGATGCGTTCAAAGCCACTAAATCAAACATAATCTCGCGCGCAATAAAGCAGGGCGGTCATGTTTTCTCGGTTAAGCTGCGCGGGTTTGCCGGAATGCTTGGTTACGAAATCAACGCGGGCAGAAGGCTCGGCAGCGAGATAAGCGACTATGCGAAGATTGCCGGCGTGGGCGGCATAATCCACAGCGACGAGAACCTCGCCTCGTACGGCATAACCAGCGATGAAATATCAAATTTGAGCAAACTTCTCGAGTGCAACAAAGACGATGCTTTCATGATAGTTGCAGCAGAAGGGAGCGCAGCAAGAAGGGCGATAGACCTTGCGATAGGCAGGGCCAAAGCGGCTATAGAAGGCGTGCCTCCAGAAACCCGCGCAGTCGACCAGAATTCGATGCAGACCAGATTTTTGAGACCGCTTCCAGGCGGCTCAAGGATGTACCCCGAAACAGACGTAAAGCCTATAACTGTTGATCCAGACCATTACAAGAAACTGCTGATGACTGCGCCAAGCATAGACAAAATCAGAAACGAGCTTGCAAGCGAGATAAAGAACGCGCAGCTTGCCGAGCAGATGCTCAGATCGCCTATGCTGCAGACGTACCGCAATATAATTGGCAAGGTAAACGTAGAGCCGCAAATTGTTGCAACCGTACTGCTCGAAAAGTTCAGAGAACTCAGCAGGTCTGGAATCGAGGTAAATTCGATACCCGCAGAGGTGCTTGCATATATCTTCAAGAAATATTCAAGCGGGTATATAACGAAGCTCGGCATCGTCGAAATATTGAAATCCGTGCCAAAAAGTTCAGAAGATGTCGACAAGGCAATAATTGAAAAGGGTCTCAAAAGAATTTCTGGAAAGGCGCTAGTTGCTCTCGTGAAAAAATTCAACGTGTCAAACAAGGATCTTCTGGTAAATGAAATAATGTCAAAGTACAGGCTCGTAGTAGACGGCGCTGAACTCAATGATATTTTGAAGTGATCTGATGGATTACGAGATTATCGGAAGTAGCATGCAATCGTTGAGAATATCCCTTCAAAATGGGGAAAAGATATACTCTGATTCAGGCAAGCTTTTGAGCAAGACAGAGACTGTGAAGATGACCCCTAGAGTTGTCGGCGGCATCATTGGCGTAATAGAGCGAAAGATGACAGGCGCAACCGGTCTGCTTACAGAATTCCTGTCTACCGGCGACGACGACGTTGTTTCTGTGGCTGGCGTCTTTCCAGGAAAGATAAAAGCAATAACCCTAACCGATGGGCAGGAATTCATAGCCGAGCACTATGCATTTCTCGCGGCCGAAGACACGGTGAAGTTCACAATGCAAACTGTGAGCCTGGGCGCTGCGTTTTTCGGCGGAGCCGGCCTGATACTGCAGAAATTTGTCGGTCCAGGTAAAGTTTTCATACACACTGTCGGCGACACGATAGAGCACGTCCTTGACGGCTCTAGGCGGCTTGAGGTTGACCCTGGTCACATAGCCGGGTTTGACGCGTCCCTGCAGTATAAAATAAGATTTGTAGATAACATAAGGACTGCAATGTTCGGCGGCGTTGGGCTGTTTCTCGCTACTTTCTCAGGGACAGGTACAGTAATAATGCACAGCATATCAAGGTTCAAGATGTCATCAGAAATATACCTTTCCGGTCTCGCGCAGAACCCGTCTAAACATTAGATTTGGCATACGCCTTGCAGCAATGGGCATGTCATCTGAAATGTGCGGAACTGCTTCTATAAATAAGCATGCACTGGCCCGATATGCATTCCGGAGTTGACGAACTCTCCAGAATAAACATCGGGCAGAATCTTGGGCCCGCGTTCCTCACATAGAATGACATATACGTTCTCGAATAGCTCAAATTCATCGCAACCTGCTGACCCAAAATTCCATTCTGGCATCTTGTCACTGGCACAATAATGCAGTCTTGGTTGATGGTACAGGCGAAGGCACTCAGCGTGGCATTAGGATCTACTTTTCTCACGAGCAAGAGCTCCTCGCTTGCGTTGACTATTGTGAAGTTTTTACCAGACTGCCAAAGCGGGCCGCGCCACGAAACGTTGGCCTCCTTCGGAATGCTCAAATTGTCAATTATTATCCACGCGTTTGCACCCTTACTCAAATTGCTTTCACATTCCAGCGCGCCGCCTTTAACGGTGCAGCTTGCTATACCGTTTATGCCTATGGTGCCTGTGCCGCCATTTGTGATTTCTGTTATCGGGCTTACGTTGACCGCGTTTCCGACGCTGATCCATATAATGCCGTTGCCCCTTATAATTACAGGCATGCTGTGCGAACCAGTAATAATGAGATGGCCACCGCTGACTTCAATGCTCATGTTCTGAGGCACCGAAAAATTGGTAGCCATGATGCCATTTTCATTCATGCCGCAATGCTCGTGATTTATGAGGACGCCGGAAGATATTATACCCATGCGCATGTTCCTGCTGAAGTTAAGTTTCGCTCCTTGTCTGAGATCTGTTGTAAGCACCGGAAGCATCACTATCTTGCCATTGCCTGTTATGTGCAACGATTCCGACAAATTGAAATCTATGTTTACCCAGTTTATTGTTGCGTTCGATATGTTGAAATTGCCGAATATCATAAGTTTGCTGCTTGGAAGAAATGCGCTTTGGTTTGTCCCATTAACCGTTGCAATTACCTTTGATACCTGAAGCACAATCTCGTTATACACGCCGCTCTTAAGTGCAACGCCAGACAACAGCGCGGAAGTGTTTCTAAGTTCTACAAGGTTGTAGGTTTTCGCATTTATAGGCAGCTTGTACCATTTGCCTGTTGTTTTGCTGTGTATCATCGCACCGCTTATGTTCACATACACGCCGGTTATGTTCGCTAAAGCCGGCGAATCGGATATCGTGAAAACAGTGCTGCCAACAGGAATGCTAGACCCAGGCGAAAGGCGTATACTCGGGCTAACATTCTGAGCAGAAGAAACAAGCAGGATAACCCCAAATACAATTATTGCCGCAATAGCTCCGCCAAGAGGTATCCGCTTGTCAATCTTGCCGCTGCTGTAAGCAGTGACCATCTCCTCATCGCTGACTGGTTTGTTGGCCTGGTAATATTTCCATTTTCTTATGTAAGGATTTTCAACCTCGCTTATGAACCCTTTGCCCTCGAGCTCGCGAAGGTGCTGACTTACAGTAGATGGTGCAAGGTCAAGTTCCGAAGAGAGATCGGTAAGCGTCATCTTCTTCTTTGACAGCAGATTCAATATTTTGTTTTTTGTTTCAAGATGTTTGCTCATGATTGATATACTGTGCTATACCTATATAAAGTATTCCAAGGATTTCGGTTTTTATGTACAGCCATTTTGCATGTTTCGGTTTTACATAAATGCTATTTTGCATGTTTCGGTTTTATTTAGGTTTTATACTGCTTATCTGCTTTATTTCCTCGAGCAGGTCTCTCTCATCGTCAGAAAGCATGCCGCTGAATTTTCCTCTCAACAGCATATAATCAGAATCGCTGACGAATGTGTAGAGCACATCCTCCTCCTTTATGTGCCTTCCAAATGTTACATCATCTATGGATATCGCCACGCTATCGCCCTTCTTTGCCTCCTTGAAGCTGATGCCGTTGTTTTGTATCTCCCTTATACGTCCTACAACAGTCCCTGTCTTCTTCATGAGCAAATATGACGGCTTTATCCTTCCGGCCAAAACGTCCACGCCGAAGATTGCTGGATGCGATATCCTGAAGCACATGTTTGGCAGAACCTTCAGCATTCCTGGAAAAGTGAGTGCTTTCTCTGCAGCGTCCATCTCCTTTCCCTTTTCGGCTTCAAGCCACTCCTTGTAATCGTCGACAATCTTGTAGATGATGTTCTCGCTTATTATCTTTGTGCCGCTCGCTTCGCTTTCTAGTTTCGCGTCATCGTCTATTTTGACGTTGAACGAGAGCACGACGGCGCTGAACGGGTCTATGCCCTTCATGGCGAACGCATCAAGCACATCCCTCTTTGACACGTTGCCGAGGCCTTTTTTGCTTATCCGCACTCCGGCATTTTTGAGAAGTTTTGATATCGCTTCCATTGTGCCTATTGTGTCTGTTTTAAGTATTACGCCAGTCTTGTCTGTGGCAAAAACCTCGCTAATCTCCGCGCTTATGTCATCTGCGTAGTTTGGAACTTCAATAGAAACTAGCGGCGATCCCGGCAAAGCTTCTTCAAAGCCGTTTCCGCTTATCTTCACTCCTGCGGCAGCCGTGACTGATTCCACGCTGTAGAATTTTCCCGAAGAAAGCCGCATTTCGTACATGGGTCTTGCTTTGAGAAGCGCCTTGACCTTTGCTGTTCCGACTCCATGCTCTGTAGCAAAGGCAACTATGTCATTTACCTTGAGCGTGCCGTTGTATATTATCGCATCAACCGTCGTGCCGAGGCCTACTTCCTCTTTCTTTTCCAGTATACTGCCTGATGCCGGGCCACTCGTCTCTATGTTGAGCCTCGCTTCGAGGAAGCGCTGTGAAAGGCCAGCAACATACACGAGCAACTCGGCTATGCCCTCGCCCGTCTTGGCGCTTATCGGTATTATGCTTATCTCCTTCTGGAAGTTTTTGACTCTGTCGTAGCGCTCGCTGTTGAAGCCCAGCTCGCTGAGCCTGCCCACAAGCGAATATATCAAAGAATCTAATTGGCTTTGGACCTGCTGGTTCTGCGCCCTTATGGCTTCATCGAAGCTCGCGCTTGACGAGTTGCGCCATCCCGTTATCAGGTCTATCTTGTTTGCGGCAACAACGAAAGGCGTTTTGTAAGCTTTCAGTATGTCTATTGCTTCGTATGTCTGCGGCTCAAAGCCCTTTGAAACGTCCACTACAAGTATTGCAAGGTCCGCTATGCTTCCGCCTCGCTTCCTCAGGTTTGTGAAAGCCTCGTGCCCTGGGGTGTCTATAAAAAGAAGGCCTGGTATAGTGAGCTTTACCGGCATCTTCTTAAGCAGGCTTCCGCTTATCTTCTCTATCGCGCTTATAGGCACTTCGCTCGCGCCTATGTGCTGGGTTATGCCTCCAGCTTCCTTAGCCGCTATGGCAGAGTTTCTTATCTTGTCGAGTAGGGTAGTCTTACCGTGGTCTACATGGCCCATTACCACTATTATGGGTTGCCTTATCATGCCTGCACCAAGAGAAAGCTTTATATTCTGCCCCGAACAAATATTCATAATTATATTAAAAATATAATAATAAGAACCTTGAGAGTGTTTTCATGGAAAGTAAAGAACTTGTTTTCATAAAGCCTGACGGAGTCGAGCGCAAGCTTGTTGGCAAAGTCATATCAAGATTTGAGGAAAACGGCTTCAAGATACTAAGGCTGAAGAAAGGCAGGATCCCAATGTCAGTGGCCGAAAAACTTTACCCAGATTCCGTCGAACAGCTCACTGGCATGGGCAACAAAACGCTTAAGAGCATGCACGACAGAGGCGAAGATGCAAAGGTAACTGAAATATTCGGAACTACTGACCCTATGGAAATAGGCAGGCAGCTCAACCAGTGGAATAGAACGGCTGCCACTTCAGCTGAAGTGGTTGCGATGATACTTGTCGGCGAAGACGCGCCTAAGAGGGCGCGCGCCCTCGTAGGCAATACCGATCCTTCAAAAGCCGAAAAGGGCACGATACGCGGCGATTTTGCAAATGATTCGATTTACCAGGGCAATATGGAACGAAGAGCCTGCAGGAACATAGTGCATGCAAGCGACGAGGAACGCGCGCCGATAGAGACAAAGCTCTTCGAAGAAGAATTCTTCTGATTACAGACTACTGCGCCGGTGGCTGGGCCGCGCCGAGCTGTGCTTTTATTTCTGGGCTTATCATGTCTGGGCTCCAGAGCGGCTCCCAGACAAGTTCGACTTCTATCTTGCCTATGCCTTCTATTTCCTCAAGCCTCATCTGCACCTCAGCTAGTATTATGCTCGTAACCGGGCACATAGGGCTTGTCATTGTCATTGTGAGCTTTACGTCGTTGTTCTCCTTTATCTCTATGCCATAGACCAGGCCGAGATCCACAACATTTATTCCGAGCTCAGGGTCAACGCATTCCCTTAGCTTTTCCAATATTTCATCTTTGGTTACGCCCATCCTATCAACCGGCCTTGCATGCAGGCGAAGTCGTCATCCAGAAGCAATTTTTGTTGCTTGAGCATATGTTGCCGCCGAAATCTTTATTTAGGCTGCTTGAATTTGTTGCACCTCCAGTACAAATTATGCCGTAGTCGCTCATGTTCTCGAGAACGTTGTCCTGCAGTATGTTCAAAGTCGAGTTTATAATATACAGGCCTATGCCTCCATACTTTGCGTTAGTGCTGCTTATAGTAGATGCGCCCCCTCCAGAATACTCAAACGAGACATTTGTGTCAAAAATAGAGTTGTTTATGAATTTGCCGTACAAATCGTTTTCTAGCCTTATGCCATACGAAGAATTCATTATAATGTTGTTCTGTATGTTTGGGTAAGATGCGCCACTTATCGCTATGGCGCTGCCATCGCTCCCAAAGACGTTGTTGTAAACGTTAGTGTAAGAGCCTTTGCTCGCAACGCCCATCGTGAAGTCCTTTATGAAGCAGTTCTCAATTTTCACGTTTGATGCGTTTACTATGTTCACAAAGGTTCCGCCGTTTGTCGCAAGCACGGTGTGATAGTTGCAGTTTATCGTTGTGAAGTTCGCGCTGCTTCCGAGCGTATTGTAAATGTTGTAGCATGTTGCGCCGTAAGGGTAAAGCATGTCGTTAGTGAGCGTTATTTGGCTTCCTGAGCTTATCGCATAGCAACTTGGTTGCATTGTCAATGGTGTAAGCTCGACAAGCCAATTGCAGTCGCTTTTTGTTCCGCCGAAGTTGACGCCATTAAGTTCAGCGTAAAGGCCTGAGCTTCTTGGGTTGCATGCATAATCATAAGGCCTGTTCGCATAAGCTGTGTTGTTGAACACGTTGTTCGAGTTTGAGTTGACGAAGTCAAAGCCGTAGCCTATGTTAGAAGAGGCGTTGTCGTAAGAAATGAGGTCATTGCTAGAGTTTACTATCATGAAGCCGCTCGTCGAATTAATGCCATAAGCTGCCGAATCAGAAGTTATTACGCTGTTGCTCACGTTGTCAAAGAAGAAACCTCCTACCCTTGAGAAGCTTTTGACAGCAACGTTAATTATCTTGTCGTACATGCTGTTTGAAACTTGGACACCAGAGCCTACTCCGCTTATGTTGATGTACTCGAGGCTTGCATAGCTGGCATTGTTTATCGTGACGCCTTTGTCAAACCTCACCACGTTGCAGTTCTCGATCGAATCGTTGCTGCCAGATATGCTTATGCCTGTGCCTGTAAGGTAGCCGGTAAGAAGCCTCCCGTTGCAGTTCAGGTTTACGTTGTTTGCGTTTATGCTGATGCACGTGCCTTGCGAAGCGACGTTTGATTCGAGCGAGTAGTTGCCAGGCAGGCTTATAGCGCCGCATTCGCTGAGCGGGTAAATGCTTATTGGGGGCAGCGCATGCTGTGCGCAATTGGCCCAGTTGCAGTCGGTAACGCCGCATTTGGTGCTCTGCAATAGGTTCGTTGTCGAGTTGTACGAAGCTGCGCTGCAGTAGAAGTCTGCCTTTGTGTTGTTCTCAAGAAAGCCGTTGCTGAACGAGTTGCCGTTTCCAGAGTTCATGTATACTCCATACTTGTTCCCTGTGCCGCTGAAAGAGCTTATGAAAGTGCCGCTGTCATTGTTTATGAAAATGCCATAAGTGTTTTCCTTTGTGGTTATGTTTGAGCCGCTGAATTGGTTGGTGTTGTTGACAAAGACGCCATATTCATTGCCATCCAAAGAATCGTTTTGCACTTTGGGGTAGAAATCGCCTTCGATGTATATGCCGTATGTGCTGTTGCTGATTGTGCAGCCATCGACAGTGTCATTGTAAAGGCCCTTTATGCTTACTCCATAGCCGCTGTTTTCTATAGCGTGGCCGCCGCACTCAAGCTTTACATTCGGCGAAAGCACGTTTATGCAGGGTATTGACGCAGACTCATAGTTAGACATGTTGAGGTAGTCTGCCGCATTCAAATCTTTTTGAAGCCTGTAAACGCCAGGCGAGTAGATGCCTCCGCAGCTGCTCACGCTTTGCGATAAATGTATCATGCTGATGTTAAGAGGCGTGTTGATCTGTGAGCACTTCGCGAAGTTGCAGTAGTAATTGCTTGAGCACGAGCTGTTGTAGAAGGCGTTAGCATCCCTAACGCCGGCTGTGGCGTTGCATATCATGTCAGAAGGATTGTTTAGGAACCTGTCGTTGATGAATCTGTTCTGCGTGCTGTTCAGCACTAGTCCGTAATACGCGTTGTTTGCTATAGTGTTGTTCTCTATCGTGTTGTTCGAACCGAGGACTATGCTTATGCCGCCCTGCTTGCTCGCAGCAGCGTACACATAACTGTCGAGTATTCTGTTGTTGCTCGAATCGTTCAAGTAAATGCCTGACATTGTATCCTTGCTGAAGTTGCTTTGCAGTATCGTGACTCCGTTGGAGCCTTGAAGCGCTATGCCATATGAAAACTGATAAACGCCAAATCCGCTTATCGTAACGTTCTGAACCCTGCCTACAATTATTCCATACGTGAATGGTGGTATACCTGAAAACGGACCGCTTCCATTTATCGCATTGCCATTGCCTATGAGTTCAACATTGTTGCTTGTTACGTTTAGGCAAGCGCCCTGGCTGAGCTTCACCTTTATCGAATGCTGCAGATAATACTTGCCTGGCGACGTTATGTTCATACACCCGGTAATCTGTGCGAGCTTAACCGCTGGCACAGTGGTAGTCGGCACTGTGGTGGATGTTGTTGTTTTACTCGGCTTGTGCATAAGTGCAAAGGCAGCAGCGCCGCCTATTGCAATTGCAACCACGAGCACTGTAAGCAGAATGAGTGTTCCTGATTTGCGCTTCTTTTGTTGCCTGTTTTGCTGAGGCTGCCCTGGTTGCGGCGGAGGCGGCTGCGGCGGTTGCTGCTTAACTTGCTGTTGAGCAGCCTGCGTCTGGCCCTGGCTGGGCTTAATTCCAGAGATAATCTCATTGAGCGACGGTACATTTTCCTGCGCGGAATCAGAACCTGCGCTATCAGCTAAAAGCATCAACACACCATTGCACGCTATACTTTATTTGAAGCAATACTTTAATAAAATAAAAGCATTTATTAGTATCGATTTGGTTTCAGACGCCTCGGTAGCTCAGTGGTAGAGCGCCTGTCTCGTAAACTTCTTGGAAAGAAGTTTAACCAAGAAGGGCAGGATAACAGGAGGTCGAGGGTTCAAATCCCTCTCGGGGCTATCAAAATCACACGCCCAAATAAAAGTCTAACATCATTCGAGGCTGCACAGCATCACAACAATGTCTTCGAAGAAGAAGTGTTTCTTAGTTTCTTGCAGTATTTTATAACCAATTGCAACCATGCTTCCTTTTAGTTTGCCAAGGTTGCTTGCTGAGCTCGACACCAGTATTACCTTGCCATCGCCTTTTAGATGATCCTTTGCGCCTTCCAGAAATTTAACAGACACCTCTATGCCTTCTCTGCCGCCATCCCAGCTTTTCGCAACCTGCACCGAAAGCATATCAAGCTGCGAATGCCTTAGGTAAGGTGCATTGAATATTATCAAATCAAACCTGCCATCCAGGCTCGAGAAAAGGTCGCTCTGCACAAATTCGCATCTGCATGCCTTTGGCAGCATGCTTATATTCCTGTTGTAGTTAGCTTCTGAAAGCGCCACAGCATTTTTATTCATGTCAGCAAACACAACGCTGCGCGCCTTTCCGGTCTTTGCAGCTATGAGGCCGAGTATGCCAGTGCCGGATCCCAGGTCGAGCACATCCACACTTCCTGGCAGCGTGTTCATGTATGCTTCTATGAAATCAGCAGCCATGAAAGAGTCTTCTGCAGGTTCATAAACATAATCAGAAGTTTCTATATCTAGCGACTTGTATTCGAGCACAGTTGCACCGTGGCGCAATCATAAAATAGAAATAGAAAAAAGAAAAAAAGAAAAACAAAGGTAGACGAAATGGCTTAAGCTCAACCTTCAGACTTCCTTTATCGCAGCCTGAATCTTCGCCATAGTGGCTGCGTCTATTGTCTTCATTCCGTGCGCCTTTCTTGCGTGGTCCTGTATCTTCTTCATAAGTTTGTCCATGTCGTTGTCCTTAGCGGTGAACCCACAGCTCATACCTATATCTGCACATGCAAAGCTCTTCATAGGAATCACGAATAACTTTTCTTTTTTAAGATTTAAAAAGCAGAGCCCTATTTGGCAAATCTTTTAAAGCCTTTTTATTTTTGGAACGGTATATAAAGTGATTCGCCCCTGCATTTATACGCTTGTAAACTTTCTCAGGCGCATAAGAATCCTTTTATTTGTTTTTTCGCTAAGATAATTGTGGGCTTATGCTGTTCGAGGAAATGGCTAAAGATTTTGAAAAACTTGAATCCACTTCATCGAGGCTCGCAATGGTCGATATACTTACTGATACTCTGAAAAACGCAAATAAAAGCGAGATAGAGAGCATCGTTTACATGATACAGGGGATGCTCGCTCCTCCTTTCAAGGGCATACAAATAGGAATGGCCGAGAAGTTTGCCGAGGAGGCTATAGCTCTCACAACCGGCTACACAAAAGAGGAAGTTGTCGCGAGCTTCAGGAAGACGGGCGACCTTGGCGCCACAGCTGAGCAATTCGTTTCAAAGAGCAAGGCAAGGCCGCTGAGCAAAAAGCACCTCGAGATAAACGAAGTGTTCGCGACATTCTACAAGATAGCCACAATATCCGGCCAGGGCAGCCAGGATGCAAAGATAAAGATGCTTGCAGAGCTTCTCTCGAGGTCTACACCTATTGAGGCAAGGTACGTGGTGCGCTTCGTAATGGGCACACTGAGGCTCGGCGTAGGCGACGCTACTATACTTGAGGCGCTTTCTAAGCTGGCAACCGGCGAGCGTGGCTTCAAGGAGAAGCTTGAAAACGCCTACAACATGTGCAGCGACTTGGGCAGGGTCGCAAATGTGCTGCTCGAAAAGGGCGTCAAAGCCATAGAAAATTTCGATGTTGTGCTTTTCAACCCCATAAGACCAGCGCTTGCCGAGCGCATGCCAACGCCAGAAGAAATTCTCAAAAAGATGGGCGGGGTCTGCGCAGTGGAGAGCAAATACGACGGCCTAAGGGCACAAATACACATGAGAAAGCAAGACCGCAAGGTAGAGATCTTCTCAAGGCGCCTTGAGCGCATAACCCCAATGTTTCCGGAAATCGCGGCAGCTGCGCTTTCCGAGATAAATGCCAAGGAAGCCATTCTTGACGGCGAGGCCATATCATACAACGAGGTCACAGACGAATTCAGGCCTTTCCAGGAAACCATACAAAGAAAAAGGAAGCACGGCGTAGAAGACATGAGCAAGGAGATGCCGCTGCACGTATTCGCGTTCGATTTGCTTTACTATGATGGCGAAAGCTACATAAACAAGCCTTATTCTGAGAGGCGCAAGAAGCTGGAAGAAATAGTCGCAAACAAAGGTACGATAAGGCTTGCGGACAAAATAGAAACAGACTCGCCAAAGGAGTTCGAAAGATACTTTAACGACGTCATAGAGAGGGGGCTTGAGGGCATAGTGGCAAAGGACCTCAAATCAAAGTATGTTGCTGGAGCGAGGAAATTCAGCTGGATAAAAATGAAGAGGAGCTACAGGGGCGAGCTCACCGACACAGTAGACCTTACGATAGTTGGCTACTATCTTGGCAAGGGCGTGAGGGCAGAATTCAAATTCGGCGGTCTGCTTTGCGCAGTTTATAACGACAAAAGAGACATGTTCGAGACTATAACAAAGATAGGCACAGGATTCAGCGAGGCTCAGATGGAGGAATTCAGGAAGATGCTTGAGAAAATAACAACAAAAAGCAAGCCAGCAAGAGTCGATTCAAAGATAAGCCCAGACTTCTGGGTTGAGCCTAAATATGTCGTCACTGTAAAAGCAGACGAGATTACAAGATCGCCAATGCACACGTGCGGCATGGAAACACGCGAAGGCGAAGTGCCAACCGGTTACGCGCTGAGGTTCCCGAGGATAATCGGTTCGGTCAGGGCCGACAAAAGCCCAGAGGATTCGACGACAACCAAAGAAATAATAGAGATGTTCAATAATCAGAAAAAGGAAAGGATAGAAGACGCGAAGTAATACACGATAGTTCCACTAAAAAATTTCCATGCAAATCTTTTTAAATCTATACAAATATATTATAAGCGGCGATCAGATGACCGGTTTCGAGAGCGAATTTTTGGGCAAGAGCGATAATGAGCAGGCAATGCCACAGATAAAGATAGTAACGCTCGGCGCAGGGGGTGCTGGAAACAACACCATAAACAGGCTGCTTAAGGTTGGCGTGAAAGGCACTGAGCTTGTTGCCGTGAATACGGATGCGCAGCATTTCAAGATAATAGACGACAGGATAAAGAAGATACTTATTGGGAAGAGCATAACCAGGGGCCTGGGTGCCGGCGGCGATCCAGCAATCGGCGCAAAGGCCGCTGAGGTCGACAGGCAAGTCCTGGAAGAGGTGCTTTCAGGTGCTCAGCTTGTATTCCTGTGCGCGGGCATGGGCGGCGGCACAGGCACAGGATCATTGCCAGTGATAGCCCAGATTGCAAAGGAGCAGGGCGCAATAGTAGTTGCAATGGTCACGTATCCTTTCGACCTTGAGCGCATAAGGAAGGTCAAGGCAGAAGAGGGCATACAGCAGCTCAGGAAATACAGCGACAGTGTGATAATACTCGACAACAACAGGCTTGTCAAGCTGGTGCCGAACCTGCCTATGAACGACGCGTTTGCCGTTGCAGACGACATACTTGCAAAGGCAATCGGCGGGCTTGTCTGGACTATAACGCAGCCGAGCTTGATCAACATAGACTTTGCGGATGTTAGAGCCATAATGGGAAGCGGCGATGTCGGCTTCATATCAGTTGGAACAGGCAAGGGCAACGAAAGGGTTGCTGCGGCAGCTGAAGCTGTCCTAAAGAACAAGTTGCTTGATGTAGACTTCGAGAACGCTAAGGGCGCATTGGTTCACATATCTGGCGCTTCTGACCTTACTCTCGGCGACGCTATAAAAGCTGGAGAGATGATAACAGAGCGCATGGACCCTAATGCAAACGTCAAGTGGGGCGCAAGGATAATACCAGGCTACGAAGGGCAGCTCGAGATTGTCGCAATCGTAACCGGAGTGAGCGGCGCAAGCATACTAGGCAAGTTTGCCGAAAAAGCTAAAGACAGAAACCTTGGCGACATAGAAATGATATAGTTGCGTTTAAGTTTTTTGGTGTGGAAATGGTGGCAGAGAACGCAAATGACGAGTTTACCCCGAAGATCGCCGTTGTTGGGGTTGGCGGCCAAGGTAGCAACCTTGTGACAAGACTTTTCAATTCTGGGATGCAGAGCGCTGACATAATAGCGATGAACACGGATCTTGCCCATTTGAATAGCGTTACCAGGGCCCATAAGAAGATACTTCTCGGCAAGGAGATAACTAACGGCCTGGGCGCAGGCGGTTATCCAGAGGTTGCGGCAAAGTGCGCAGATGCAAGCAGAGCCGAAATAGAAAAAGCACTTGAGGGCTACGACCTTGTATTTGTATGTGCGGGCATGGGCGGCGGCACAGGCACAGGCGCTGCTCCAGTGATCGCTCGCATAGCTAAGGAGCAGGGCTCTACAGTAATAGGCGCGGTCACGTATCCGTTTGCGCTTGAAAGGAGCAGAAAGCAAAAGGCTGATTGGGGCATAAACATGCTGCTCAAGGAGGTTGATACGCTAATCCCTATAGAAAACGACAAGCTTCTCTCGTATGTGCCTAACCTGCCGATAGAGAAGGCGTTCGCGCTTGTAGACAACATAGTAGGCAATGCTGTGAAGGGCATAGCCGACACAATAATGTTGCCAAGCCTCATAAACCTTGATTTTGCTGACCTGCGAACAATAGTAAGGAATGGCGGCATTGCCGTAATAAGCATTGGCAACGGCTCTGGCACTGAAAGAATAGAGCAGGCGATAAGGTCCACGAGGCAGCACCCTCTGCTCACTGTTGATTATGAGGGCGCAAAGAGCGCGCTCGTGCACGTGATAGGCGGCATGAACCTCACAATAGACGAGGCGACAAGGCTCGGAAACGGCGTCACAGAAGGCATAGCGGACGATGCGAACGTCATATTTGGAGCAAGGATGATACCAGAACTCAACGACCAAATAAGAGTGATGAGCGTAATTACCGGCGTCAAAGCGAAGTTCGGAATAAAGGACCAGGAAACGCACGCTCCTGCACTCAAGATAGAATCTATAGAAGAAATCTACTGAATCGGGCTCGGGCTCAAATTACGTTATCAAGCCATTCTGCATTTGGAGCCTTCGCGCTGAAAAGCAGCACCAGCATGTGAAGCAATATAAATCTTTTCGCCTAATATTAATCGCTTTATTTGGGATGCAGAGCCTATGCGAAGCAGCCTTGCGTCTCAATCTTTGGTGAGCTGATGACAGAAGGCGTAACATATGCTTCTATGAAGGATCTAAGGCCTGGAAGATTTGTACTTATAGACGGTGCACCTTGCAGAGTCGTTGACGTTGAAACATCGGCGCCAGGAAAGCATGGCGCTGCTAAGATGCGAGTCACCGCCATGGGCATCTTTGACAATCAGAAGCGCACTCTGCTTAAACCGAGCGACGCTGACGTTGAGGTGCCGATCATAACAAAGAAGAAGGCTCAGGTTGTCTCTGTTACCGATTCTACAGCCCAGCTGATGGACATGGAAACTTATGAGACATATGAGCTCAGCATACCAGACGAGCTGAAGGGCAGCATAAAGCAGGGCGCAGAGATAGAAGTGATAGAAAGCATGGGCAGGCGCGCAATAGCAAGGTCATTGGGTTGATGCCATGGAGATAGAGATAAAAAAGGAAGTAGATAACAAGTCATTGGGCAGAAGGGAGATATTCGCAGAAGTTTCATACAAGGGCAAAACCCCATCAAAAGACGAGGTCAAAGAGGAGATTTGCAAGAGGAAGAACCTCAACCCAGAGGCAACAGTTGTTGTAAAGATAGAGCAGCTCTACGGCAGGAGCGTTAGCTCTGTTATAGTGCACAGCTATAGTTCAAAGGAAGCCATGCGCGCGGAGCACGAATATCTGATTAAAAGGGCCAGCAAGAAGGAGGCAAAGGGCGCTGGCGATGCCAAGGAAGCTGCGCAGGCGCAGGCCGCGCACGGCGAAGGCAAAGAATCCGGTGCAGAAAATGCCAGCGGCACCGAAAGTGAAAACAAAGAGGCATGATTATGGCTGAAGAGAAAAAGAAAACGATAAAACCGTACAAACAGGGGAAGTTCTGTCCTAAGTGCGGCTCGAGAATGGCTGAGCACAGCGACAGGTATACATGTGGCAAGTGCCACTACACAGAGTGGAAGGCAAACCAAAAGGCGAAGCAGGATGGCGGTGCAGAGGCGAAGAAAAGTCCAGCAAAGTAAGCCTGGTCCTTCAAGGCTTGTTGCATATGCGGCTCTACTTATCCTTGTGGTCGCATTTTTTGCTGTAATAGAGCTTTTCGGCTACGGCTATCTGCAGATCAGCACAGCCAATTTCCTGCTAACTGCACTATTGTCGCTGTTTTTCCTTGTCACTCCAATAGCTTATCTCTTGCGCAGAAAATCCTTGGCTGATGTCCTTGATGAAATAGGGCTCAGCAAGAGCCACGTTGCCGCTAAGTTCATCGGCATAGGGCTTCTGCTTTTCATAGCCGTGTTTATATTTGAACTTGCCATCAGTGCGTTTGTGTCTGCAACTGGCATAAGCATAAACACAAATGTCAGCGAACTGCTTTCAGGCGCGCCAATCTGGTTTCTTCTTTTCTCATTTATAATAGCGCCGATAGACGAAGAGGTGCTCTTCAGAGGCTTTCTCGTGCCAAGAATAGGCATATTCTGGAGTGCGCTGATCTTTGGATTGCTTCATGCTGGCTATGCGTCCTCATTCGGCATAGACATGATTGCAGCGTTCATATTCGGCATAATTGCAGGATACATCTTCAAGAAGACAAAATCGCTGTATCCGTCAATAGTAGCGCACATGCTTGTCAACCTGCTTGCAGTTGCTCTGTATGTGGTTTGATGCGCATAAGGCTTGTGGTAGTCAGCCCAAAGTACCAAATTAATATGGGCTACATCGCAAGAACGGCGATGAATTTCGGCATAAAGAAGCTTTTCATAGTCGAGCCAAGGGCAAAAGTGACTGGTAAGAGCGCATTGATGTACGCGAAGCACGCCAGACGCCTGCTTGAAAACGCTGTCTTGTGCGGTTCGTTAGACGAAGCAGTGAGCGGCTGCGACATTGTTGTAGGAACAACTGGCGTGCCCAGCAAGGCAAAGGCAAATTTTATGAACATAGACTTCGCAGAGAGAATTTTCAAGAGAATATCAAGAAACTCTAGCGCTTCCACAACAGTCGCGCTGGTATTGGGACGCGACGACACGGGACTCAACCTTGACGAAATCGGAAAGTGCGACTACGTCGCATTTATAGGCGCAAATAGCAACTACAGCACAATGAATATATCACATGCTCTTGCAATACTCCTGTTCATATTCACAAAGGACGCAAATGAAAGGCGCTACGGCAAGCTATTCGCTTCTGCGAGCAGCTCGCAGAAGGAAGTACTGCTGAAGGTTTTTGAAAACTCGATAAAAGGGAAGAAGATGAGAAACAGGGGCGCAGTCATTGCGGCATTCAAGCGCATAATAGACAAATCACAGCCTACGGAAAAAGAAGCGAACGCACTGATTACTGCACTAAAATAACTACTTCACGCTCTTTTTACTCTTTATTATTTTGACCTTTGCAGGAGTGACCATTATCCTCTTTTCGTCTATCCTGGCTATATCGCCGTTTATCTTCCCGACAAAAGCCTTGAGCTCCGCAAGCATATTGTTTGTCGTGTTGGGCCTCTTGCTGAGCTCCTCTATGTTCATCAGTATTATGTTCTTCTTGTTGAGCTCGTCCTCTATAACCTTGAGGTCGCTTTCCGTGGTTACATTCAGAGGCTTCACATACATGTCAGCAGGCTCGTTCAGTATGTCTACATTCTCCATCTCAGCAGAATTCATATATTCCTCTATGTCCATTTCCTTTGAGACGCCCATTGCTTTGCCAAACTTGTCAAAAAGTCCCATTTTATCACCGGTCACCATCGCAATATCTTATGCCATGAGAGAATTTATATATCTTGCGCAGAAACGATTTTCAGCCACTATTTTTCATCACGAATCAGAAATACCTCGTTTCATCACAATACTATTCGCACTGCAAGGATTATATTTGTTTTGCGTCAAATTAACTTGATTTGATGAAGGTGCTCATTAAAAGCAAAATGTTCACTGTGGAAAGCGGGCAATTCTCTAAGGAAGGCAAGACCGTAAAAGGATTCAGCATAAAGACGCGTGATGTTGTTGTGATACTGCCAATACTGAATGGCGGAAGTATAATCATAGAAAGGCAATACAGATTTCCTATGAAGAAATACATATACGAGTTGCCAGCAGGGCACATAGAAAAAGGAGAGAAACCGTTTGATGCAGCAATGCGCGAGCTCGAAGAGGAAACGGGCTACGCTGCAGGCAGGATGAGGCTAATGTTCAAGGCGTATTCTTCTCCAGGCTTGCTTACAGAGAAGCTTTACGTATACTCTGCAGAAAACCTGAAGAAAACGGAACAGAAACTCGAATATGACGAATTCATACATCTTAAAAAGATAAGCATAAAGGACGCGCTTTCAATGATCAGAAGCGGCAAAATAACCGATTTAAAGACGATCGCGGGCATAATCTACTACGCGCGCATGATGCGATAATATGTACTACCAAGCATTTGTTGCAGCTTACAATATTGGCATAAACATATGGGCATTCCAGCTCTCGAAAGCGATAGCCAGCCCCGCCCTCAATTCGGTAATGCACATAATCAGCCAGAGCTTCATAGTGGTGCTGCCCTTGCTCGTTCTTTACATGTATCTTAGAAGGGACAGCAACACATACTCGCTGGCATTTGCTGGTGTGCTTCTTTACATCATATCATACGCGATAAAGATTGTAGTTGCAGAGCCGAGGCCGTGCAACGTGCCTGAGCTCTCATGGATAAATCATATAAGCTGCGAATCAACGTATTCATTCCCAAGCGACCATGCCAGCGTGCTTACTGGTCTGCCTTTCTTTATGGGCAAATACAAAATCCTGAAGTGGCTTTACATAATATGGCTTATACTGGTGCTTGTGGGCCGCGTCTACCTCGGGCTTCATTACCTTACCGACGTGGTTGCCGGAGTGGCGCTGAGCCTTGCGGTTTCGTATCTAATTTTCGTATACCGAAACAAGATAAACAACGGCATCGACTTCATAATCAAGAAAATAATACCGCAGCTTGCTATAAGCGTAAGAAGAGAGGGAAAAGATGGAAAGTAAATCGTGGCTCACTAGAAACATCCTGCTGATTTCTTTTTCCGCATTCTTCGCTGATCTTGGCTACCAGGCTGTGGTCGCTGCAATCCCAGTGTTTCTTGTGATAGTGCTGCATGCTCCAGCCTGGGCCTTCGGCCTCACAATGGCAATATCATACGGCTTCGGCGCGTTTCTTGGCTACATAGGCGGCAGGCTTTCAGACAGATACGGGAGGAAAAAGATAGCTATAATAGGCAACTCTATAATTCCTGTGCTATCGCTCACTGGCCTTGCATCAACGTTCTCTGAAGCCGCAGCGCTTTTTTCTACAGGGTGGCTGTTCAGGAACTTCAGGTCGCCAGCAAGGCGCGCGATGATAAGCGAAGAAACAAACAGCAAAAACAAGGGCAGGGTATTCGGCTTCCTTAATGCACTTGATGTTGGAGGGGGCGTGGTTTCGGTTGTGATGCTCATAGCGCTTGTGCTAGCTGGCATTTCCATCAGAAGCATATTCCTTATAACAATAATTCCGCTTGTAATATCGACGCTGCTTCTCGCAAATGTGAAGGAGCGAAGAAAGCGCTTGCTGCCCCAAAGCAATGCAAGCAGCGCGTCAACCAAATCGATAATATCTGGCAGAACATATAAAGGCGTCATAATAGCAACAGCCCTTTACGGCTTCAGCTACTACAGCCTCGGCTTCCCAATACTTACGATAGCGCAGACTTCTGGCATAGACACGCTTGGCTTCGCATCATACGCTCTCTTCCTTGCGACCTCTGCAGTTTTCGGCTACATAATAGGCACCAGAAAGTACAGGCTTATAGCAAGCCTTGC
>JAVZVY010000008.1:0-29454 GCA_038878295.1 Candidatus Micrarchaeaceae archaeon
ATAAAGTTAGGCTGCGGGTTGGTTGCATACAGTGCAAGAACCTCTTCGTCAATTGTTTCTATTGAAGTGGAGTTGATTGTCGCATTAGGGAGAGCAAGTGAATATGGCTGCATGTAGGAAAAGCTGGCCGGCAAGGTTATAGAGGTGGAATTTGAGCCTGCGGCACTTATAAGATTCATGCTTGCTTCTATAGAATAGTTTGCGCCTTTAGCAGAGAACGCCAGTTTCAGGGGCAGCCCGCTCTTTGGTATGTACTCAGTTATGTTAAGCGCCTGCTCCGACGATGCATTTGTTTCATTAGCTTATCGGGCGTATTGTCATGGTAGTTGAATGCGGTTGTGGTTGCTGAAGTTGTTGTAGCTATCGCGCAGTACCAAATGAACCTTCAGGGCTTGATGCTGAATTATCGGAGCCGCCGCCATTGCCCTGATCGTAGTTGCCTCCGCCGTATATGTAAACGTTGCTGAGATTCAATGGTTCGGCATTGTTATTTACTGTGTAAATGAAAACCCCCACAACGTCGATTGTAACTGACGTCGGCGAATTTATAGTAAACTCGACGGTGTAGTTTGTATTGCTTCTCGCTTCGTAGCCGCTAAATCCGGATGCGGCTATTTGGCTCTGGCTTGAATAAACAGTGCCATTCGGCTCTGGGTATATTATTCTTGTACCTTTAACAATGCCAAATTGCGGATTCGCGCCGGGGTGGTAAGAGGCTACGCATGGGTCATAGTCTATTAATAGTCCAACACTTGGAGAAGTGCTTGTGCCCAATGCAAACCATACCGGATTGTTGAACCACGCCGCGCCGCCCATGCTTTCCGCATCAATATGGAATTCGTAAGTTTTTCCGGCGCTCATTGGGCCTACGCTGATTGGAGTAATATTGTAATAGTAATAAGTATTCAGATTGTTGTAAGAGCCTCCCGGAGTTAAAATGTAATTCAAAAGGCTGCCTTTTATCGAGCCTATCTGCATTGTCGATTGAAACAGGCTATACCAATTCACTCCAAGGCGGAGTGGCGGTTTTGAATACACAGAGCACCCAGATTGAATTGTAGTTGTAGGAGCTATTGTGACTTTGGGCGGAGCTGTTGAAGTGGTAGATGTGACAGAGATCGTTGTTGTAGTTACTCGCTCTACGGATGCTGTTTCGGATATCGGGCCGTTCATCACTACATTTGCTTGCGAATTTGTGCCTGTGTAATTCCCATAGCCCGCACCAACCCAGCCTTTGAATTTGTATCCTGGTGCGATTGCGCTGATTGCAACCTGCGAGCCAGAGTAAAACCATCCGCTTCCTGGAATCAGCTGTATGTTTGCTTCTTGAGGCTCAGCTTGCATCAACAGGAAGTACTGCGTCCTGTAGTTTGCTGTGACAGTGCAATTGCCAGTTGCTACGAATGAGCCAGATTGCGCTGTCAAGCCGCAGCCGCTGACACTTGAATACACATACCTTGTGCCGGACGGCCCGGTTACAGCCGAATCGAATGCATAGTTATGCACAGAATTTCGCGTGTACGAAAAGGTCACCGGCAACTGAGGGTAAGTAAATTGCGTATTATCGAAGGACGCAACTGTCGCAAGCGCGCCAGGCATCGGCGTAGTCTGGAATGTAACATATACCGGCTGCGTGAAGTTTATGACCTGCGACGCTGATACGCCGGCAAACGTGGCGTTGACCAAAACCTTGCCAACTGTAAGGCTTGAGATGTATACAACAGCAGTGCCGTTACTGTCTGTCGTAGCGGGTGTTGTCTTTATCGTTGCGAAGCTCTGGTTTGCCTTGAACGTTACTGTAGCGCCGGCAACAGGATAGCCGAGCATCTTCACGTTCGCAACGAGCTTGTCCGGCACGCCATTTGCAGCCTGGGTAGCGTTTTCAACAGTAAGCGAGACCGTAGCCAAAGTCGACGAAAGAAGAGGCGAAACATGCGAATCGAAGTTGCCAAGATAAGTCTGCCTTGGCGTTGTAGAGCATGCTGCTGCATTGCCGCTGGGGCATGGCACGGCGCTCAGGTAAAGCTCGCCTGACTCAAGCGTGCCGTACGCAATCGCGCGCTGCGGTATAGTTACGTTGCAGATTATGACACCGCCGGCCGCGACCAGGTTGGGCTTGCACGTTCCCTGCAATTGGCCTATGCTGCTTATGTTTAGCATTATTGAAGGATTTACAATTGGATACGGCTGTGTGTTCGTTAGGAATAAGCCTACTGACGAATACGCAGAATTAGAACCGAAGACCATGTCCTGGCAGTATGCTCCAGTAATGAAGCTGCATGAGTTTGGCGGAATCGCTGAAGGCGCTATCACGAAAAAGTAAAACAGCACCATCAGTATTGTGATAAAGAGCATTGCTGCCGCATAAACAATTAGATATTCAGAAGCAGCTTGAGCGCGCAGATGTTTGACGCGACCATCGACTCCCAAAGGCATCGACACACCTAATTCAATAGTATGCGTCCAGATATAAAAAAGTTGCCATTCGACAAGCGCTTTTTAGGAAGACGATTTCCAGAAGTGAGATAGCTTTATGTTTCCGAATTTCCTTCCGCTGCGCATGGCCCGCAAACTCAGATTATATTGTCACTTTAGACTTTGAGAATGCGTATGCGCATCTCCTCTTTTGCAATACCGTATATGATTGCATGAAAATCGAGGTTTTCGTACCCTGTTAGCCTGTCGTCGAGCGATGGGTCTTGGAAGACTATGCCTATGCGGCTGCGCACTTCTTCCTTGCTGTCGGCTATGCTGAATCCGGCAACGCTCGCGCTGCCGCTTGTCTTGTCTATTAGTGTAGAGAGCATGTGCACTGTTGTGGTTTTCCCAGCGCCATTCGGCCCAAGAAACCCGACTTGCACAATAAGTCAGGTTAAAAAGGAAAAACAAGAAAACAGCCTCTTTTGCGCCGCCTTCTTCTTTGTTATTTCTGCTTTATGTTTGGCGTTGAACTCTTTGTTTTTAGTAGAGGCGACAATATGAAGGCTATGAATTCTATCGCGAATACGATTAAAACTGCAATTGTTGCATCTACCACAAACTCAGGCCCTAATAATACAGGCACAAAGGCGACGCCAAGATTGGTAATAACGCTGTACATAGAAGTTGCAAACCCTGATTGCGCTGGATCGGATACATAGTTAGTAGTAGATGTCATTGCCATTGACCAGAATGCGTTGCCGAAGAATCCAAAGAAGAAAAATGCTGCTACCAAAAGGTCTATGTTCGGGCTAAATCCAAGGGAATATGCCAATGATGTAACTGATATAAGCGAAAGAAGGGACATGGAAACTAATCCTGCCCTTATCGCATTCATTCTCTCGAATATAGGGGGCATTATTATAGCGCCGAGTGCAGATCCGAGGAACGCCAGCCCTCCGAGAAGGCCGCCGTATGTTAAGGCTGTGGATAACGCAAAGTGAAAGTGTAGGAGCATAGTGGATGCAATACCGCCGAACATTACAGACATTGATGCTATGGAAAATCCTACCCACCAGTTCTTTATCATGCCTATCTTGAATATGCCGTGGAGCGATCTGCCTTTATAGTTGGTTGGGAAGCCTTTTATGCCAGGTACAACCCATATTGCTGCTATTATTGCCAGTATGGCTGTAAACCACAGCAGCCCTACGGTGCTTATTGCAGCGGCTATGCTTGAGGCAAAGAATGCGCCGATAGCCAACCCAAAGAAAAGTATGCCAACGCTTATCCCGACTATGCTGTGGGCATGCTTCTTATCTATGGAGTCTGCCACAGCGCCTACTGGAGCAAGAGCAAGTGGATATGCTGCTGCGGCAATAATCTGGAATATTAGGAAACCAACATAATTCGAAAGGAACAAGCTTCTTCCAATAAGGCCTATTATGGATATCACTGCAGAAACATATATTGCAGTTTTGACAGTAAACTTAGCAGATATCCAACCTGCCAGAAGGCCTAGTATGACCATTGTATAGCCATACATACTTATCAAAAGCAGTATGGATGCTGTGCTTACACCAAGCGATGAGCTAAGCACAGGCACAAGTGGGGCAAGAATAAACCAT
Organism: Candidatus Micrarchaeaceae archaeon; assembly: GCA_038878295.1. Classification (GTDB taxonomy): domain Archaea; phylum Micrarchaeota; class Micrarchaeia; order Micrarchaeales; family CABMGC01; genus JAVZDR01. The sequence continues at coordinate 4,047 of JAVZVY010000008.1, forward strand.
CCAAATCCTATAGTGAACAAAAGAAACCAATACGGAAGCAATTTTACCCATTGATTCATGGTTACACCACTATACTAAGAGCTTTTCATAGATAGGTTTTAAAGTTTCACTTAAAAAATTTTTACATGAGTAAACGTGTTTGCCGTATAAATTTTATAAGGGACTTTGAGTCTTGATATTGAGATTGAAAGTATGGATGAATATGATTTAGTTGTTGTTGGAGGCGGACCTGCAGGGGTTGGGGCTGCTTTATCAGGAGCTAAAAATAATCTCAAAACAGCGATAGTCGAAAGATCCTCCATGCTAGGAGGCAACTGGACAAACGGGTATGTCCTTTCGATACTTGGTGTCTATACATACGATGGATCCGAAAAGATAGTCGGGGGAATCGTAGACGAGATTGTTGATGGGCTTAAACAGCTGGGAGGCACTAAAGGCAAGAGTGGCAATTTTATACCGTTTAGACCGGATGAAATGAAATTAAACCTATCCCATCTAGTTGATAAATACAGAATAACCACATACTTTAATTCGCTTGTTGTAGGGGCAGATGTATCTGGGAATCGCATCGAATCGATAAAGCTGTCAGGCAAAGATGGGATTACTAGCATAAAGGGAAAATTCTTTGTTGATAGCAGCGGCGATGCCGACCTTGCATATTATGCTACCGCTAATGCGGTAGAGGGCAAAGAGGGCGAGGGATGGCACCAGGAGGCAACGCTTCCATTCAGGATAGGTAATGTAGATGAGGATGAGGTCATAGAGTTTTCAAAATCACGGCCTGACCTCATATCCGTAACACTGGATCATGGAAGGCTGGTCAGACTTAGGGTTATGCCGCCGCTCGTAGAAAAAGCAAAGAAAGAGCACAGTCTATATTTACCTGATGCAAACACGGAATTTCTTTTCAATACCAGCAAGAAAGGTGAATTTGTATGCAACGCAACCCATACCAAAATAACTGACTTTAAATCAGGCAGAGAAATTGCGAATTACATGAATGACCTTAGGCGTCAGGTTGCATCTTCAGTAAAATTTCTCATTGATAATGTGAAAGGCTTTGAGAACGCATACTTAATAGATTCTGCACCAATGATAGGTATGCGTGAAACTAGGAGGGCAGTGGGGGAATATGTGCTTAAGAAAAAGGATGTTATAGAGAATGCGCGATTCGAAGATGCGATAGCCAGATGTGGCCACCCATTGGAAATACATGACCCTAATAAAGGAGTCATTTATGTGCACTTAAATGGCGGAGATTCGTCCTGGTACCATATACCATATAGGTCAATAGTATTGAAAGGAGTCGACAATGCATTTGTAGTAGGCAGGTGCCTGAGCGCTGAATTCGAGGCGCAGGCTAGTGCTAGAGTTACAGGCACTGCTTTGGCTATGGGGCATGCAGCAGGGGTTGCCGCAGCAATAGCAATGAGGGACAATAGGCCAGTGAAAGATATAGACATAAAGGAGCTTCAGGCAAGGCTTAGGGAGCAGGGAGCCATAATATGATCATGTTATTTTTTTCTGTGTAATTCATCCATGAGTGCTTTACTCATCGTTTTTATTGGAGCGGCTTTGCCTGTGAATAATTTAAATGCGACTACGCCCTGGTAAAGTAATAACTTATCTCCGGTTATAACATTGCATCCGGCTTTTTCTGCGTCTTTAATTAGCTTGTTTTTTAATGGCACATAGTTTGCATCAAATACAGTCTCGACCTGTTTGAGCTCTTCTGGTCCTGGGATAGGAGATTTGCTAGAATTCTCGAGCGTTATATTGGTTGCATTGATCAGTATATCAGTTTCCTTCAAATAATCCTTTACCTTGGCATTGTCAAGCATATCAATGGTTATCTCTTTACCAAACAGATTGTATATGTCTTCCTTTATGGATCTTGCATGGCTTATTGTCCTGTTGAGTATTGTGAGGTCAACGCTGTATTTGTTTTCCAGCTCAAATGCACACGCCCGTGCTGCGCCGCCTGCGCCTATCAGGGTTATCCTCTTACCGTTTATTCTAGTTTTAGTCTTTAAAGCTTCTGCAAAACCCGGGGCATCAGTATTGTATCCGTAAAGTTTGCCGTTTTTGTTTACCAATGTATTTACTGCGCCTATGCTTTTTGCTTGGTCGCTTATGTAGTCTATATACTTCATCACTTCTATCTTGTGTGGGCTTGTGAGTGTTATTCCAGGCATATTAAATGCGCGCACCGATTCTATTGCAGCCTTTAATCTGCTCGGTGGCACATCAAAAGCCATAAAAACCATATTTAAGCCTAGCCTCTTGAATGCGGCATTGTGTATTATAGGCGACAATGAATGCCTTGCCGGCATCCCTATTATACAGAGAAGTTTTGTATTATTATCTATGTGCATGCCAGTTTTACATATTCTGCGCGTTTCCATGTCACTACCACCTTTGTGCCTTAAGGAGCTTCATGCTTGACTTCTTCAGCTTCTTTATCTTCTGCTTCATATGCACGGCGTTGAAGCCTTATCAGTCTATTTTGCCTTGCAAATTCTTAATGCTTTTGCTAGAAATATTTTCCGGTTTGCCGACTTGCATACAGTATCTTGAATATCCACTTCTTTGCAAATTCTGTCGCAAAGAAGAAAGCAATGGCTATTGCAAAGATGTAAAGCAAAGCCACTGCACTTATGCTCTGCATCAGCACGCCGTAGTATGCCAGCAGAGCCCCTGCCACTATGCCAGAGCCTGCTGCAATGACCAGTGCAGCGCTTGGCTTCTCCTTCCAGAAAGCCTTCTCCCTTGTCCTTATGTTGAATATTGCGAGCTTGTCTGTTACAACAAGCGCCACGAAGATCGATGTCTGCAATTCCGCGACGTTCTGCAGCAGCACGTACTTGCCTGCGGCGAATATAGCAAATGCCTCCAATGCAAGCAACGCGCCGAACATGAGCGATGAATTGATTATGGGCCTGACCATCCAGCTTGTCGGGCTCTTTGAATATGGGGCGTTGTCTGTCGACAACGAGATGTTTGCTATGTCATTCGTGAAGATGAGAAGAAGAAGCTGGATTGGCAATATAGGAACGAAGCCGAAGATTAGATAAGCAATAAGTATGAAGCCCACTATCTGCATGACCTTTGCTATCTTTGCCATCGTGTATGTAAGCATGCGCTCGAATATGCGCCTGCTCTCTTTTATCGCTTCGATAATAACCGCTATGCCAGATTTGAGCAGCACTAGGTCTGCTGCGCTCTTTGCTACGTCTGTTGCGTTTTCAACGGCTATGCCAACTTCTGCCTGCTTCAATGCTGGAGCATCATTGACGCCATCGCCTGTCATGCCAACTATCTCGTTCTCGCCCTGCAAAGCTTTGACTATGGCGAACTTGTCGGTTGGATAGATGCCCGCGAAGCAGCTGGCCTCTTTTGCTGCTCTCTTGATGTCGAGCTTCTCGAACTCCTCGGCATCGACAACATTGGAGCCTATGCCGACTTGTTCGGCTATCTGCCTCGCCACAGCCGCGTTGTCACCGGTGAGCAGCTTGGGCTCGACATGCATATCCTTAAGCTCGCTTATCAAGGCTTTTGAGTCGGGCCTCAGCTCGTCTGCAAGCGCTATTATGCCAACGAAACGCCAGGATTTGCCCTTGTTTATAGCCACAGCTATGCTCCTCAGGCCTCTGCTCGAGTAGCCGTCAATGATGCTTTCAGCTTTGCTCATTGCCGAGCCGCGGAGGCCGCAGAGCTTCGCTATTACCTGCACAGCGCCCTTGGTAACGGCATACCTCTTTTTGCCGTCTGATATGACTGCTTCGGTGCGCTTTGTTTCTGGGTCGAACGGCTTGAAGCTCAGCTGCCTGTATGGCTTTATCTTAAGTGAAGAAGCATAGTCTAGTACTGCTATGTCTATAGGGTCTTTGTCTTCTGCTCTTGAGGCTAGTGCAGCGTATTCAACAAGCTCCTGGTCCGAAAAGCCAAAAGCGGAAAGACCTTCGACAACGATCTTGTTTTCTGTCAGGGTGCCTGTCTTGTCAAGGCAGAGTATGCTCATGTTTGATGTTTCTTCAAGGGCCTCTAGCTTTGTAACTAGGACGTGCTTCTTGGCTAGCTTTTCAGTGCCGTATGCCATTGACACAGTAAATGCTGCAGGCAGCGCAACCGGCACAGAAGCTATTATCACTATAAGCAGGAACGGAATCAGTACAAGCGCGCCTGTGTGGAGGTAGAAAAATCCATATATGAACATCACAGCAACGGCCACGAGATCTGCTGCGACCAGGTACTTGACAATAGACATTATCGTCTCCTCAAGATGAAGTTTGGGCCTAGCAGTATTGACGAGCTCAGCTGTCTTGCCGAAGTACGTGTCAGCGCCTGTGCCAACCACAAGGCATGTGGCTTCGCCCCTTGTTACTGTGGAGCTTGCGTAGACTATGCTGCCGTCGCCCTTCTGCACAGGCATTGATTCGCCTGTGAGTACAGATTCATTGGACTCAAGGCCCTCCTGCTCTATTACCTTCACATCAGCAGGCACCACATCGCCAGCGCGCAGCCTCACTACATCGCCTGGCACAAGATATTTGGCTTCTATGATGTGCCATTCGTTTGAGCGCAGGACCCTTGCATTCACGCTCAGCCTTTGCTTAAGCAGGTCCATAGACATGTCTGCCTTGTACTCCTCTGCAAACGAGACTAATGCATTGAACACAAGGAGGGCAAGCACTACATATAGCTCTGCGAAGTGGCGCAGTATGTATGTGAGCACTATCACAATCCATAGGAGTATTGGTATTGGCCCGTAGAACTTGCTCAGGAAAAGCAGCGCCGTGTTTTTCTTTTTTTCCTTGATTTCATTGTAGCCGTATTTCCCAAGCCTTTCCTGCGCCTCCTCCCTTGTCAGCCCATGCCTGCTTGAATCAAGCGCCCTGAACGCCTCGTCGATCTGCATCTCTTTGAAGTCACTGGTCTTCATATCGCTCAAGAAAGATTGCGCGCATAATTATTTATGTATTTCAATTCTTCTGCAATATTCGATTATTGGCTAATCCATAGGCATGCATTATAAATCATTCTTCTGCATCTTATGTAATCTGATTAGATGGAGCATTCAAAGATAGCCGCAATTATTGTTTTGAAGTTAGAGAGCAGTGCCAGCGAGCCGCAGGTAATCTACACGCATAGGAGACAAGACGATGACATTGCACCAGGCGCATGGAACATTGTACTTGAGCACCAGGAGCCCTATGAAGCTAACACAAGGGAAACGGCGCTACGCGGAGTAAAAGAGGAAATAGGCATCAGCGGGAATGATAAAGACCTTTTCTACATAGGCAGCATAACCGATTCATTCTTTGTAAGAGACGATGAAGAGCTAAGCTTCTTTGACATTGACTTGTATATGCTTCCATTGCACGGAGAGCAGCACATCAAACTCTCCATGGAGGAGGCTACAGAATTAAGCTATATGCCGCTTAACCAGCTTTATAATTTGGGCAAGCTTATCAAAGCATATGGCGTAGATAGCACGCCATGGGTAAACCTCACGCATCCTGACAAGGTGATACTTGCTGAGTTCCATGAAAAGATAATTGAAACAGCAAGAAAGATCCAGATAAAAGGCGCATTTAGAAGCGGCGAAAGCACGCAGGCCACTGAGCCGAAGGTAAGGAGCAGATAATTCATGCACTAAGATTTGGGCTTCAAAAAAGATCCGCAATGTATATTCCGATGGCATGGCAAACTCTTCCCATGCCAACGCGCGGCAATTGCCGCGAGGTAATTTGACGAAAGTATATGCAATTGTTCACGGCCATGTCCAAGGTGTCGGCTACAGATCTTTTGTCAGAAGCGTTGCCTACAGATATGGCATAAAGGGCTTCGTGGAGAACGCACAAGATGGTAGCGTGAGGGTGCTTGCAATTGGCGATGCCGAAAATATCGACAAATTCCTTAAGGCGATTTATGTTGACTATGAGGATGGCCCAAGCGTAGCAACTATAGAGACAATAAACGAGAGCGACCCAGAATTTCCGCACTATGACGACATTGACGGATTTTTCATCAGGCATTAGTCTTGCAACTTTAGATTTTGACGAACCATAGATAGACGCTTTAAATATGCATGTTTATCTCTTACCATGCAAGGCGATGAGAAGATCAGGCAAGCTGTTTCAGGTATGCTCAATGGCGATAAAACATACACTGCCGGCGGTCTAGAAGGCAGCGATGCAGCGCTTGCGAGGGCCTCTTACATAGAGCAGAAGTACAAAGCAAGTCTTGAGCACGTAAAGCGCGGTATAGAAGATGTGGATTTTGGCGACGCTGAAAAAAGGAACATAGAAAATGCAGTAGGCACTGTGCAGGTGCCCGTTGGCTTTGTCGAGATAAAAGTAAACGGCGAATACGCTTCAGGCGTCAGGCCAATCTTTCTTGCTACTACTGAAGGCAGACTTGTTGCAGGAGTCAACAGGGGTGCGTCAGCAATAAACATGAGTGGCGGCGCAACTGCGCGTATAATGAGCAGCGGCATGACAAGGAGCGTCATAATAGAAACAAATGGCATAAGCGATTCAAAGAGGATAGCCGATTTTGTTGTTTCAGATGTTGGAAAGAGATTCATTGCTGAAGAGTTCTCAAAATCGACAAAGCATGGCAGATTAATAGACGTGCAGGCATTCACAACAGGCAGGCTTGTTTATATAAGGTATGTTGCTGATACAAAAGCCGCAATGGGCATGAACATGGTCACGATTGCTTCTACAAACGCGACCAATGCGCTTGTTGGAAAGCTGAAAAGCATAGGCATAGATGCAAACTTCATGAGCGAGAGCGGCAACTTATGCACAGATAAAAAGCCCTCTTATATAAACGCGCTGCTTGGTAGAGGCGTTTCAGTTGTGGCGGAAGCAACGATAACAAAAGAAGCGCTCGAGAAGTACTTCAACGCAAGCGCAAAGGACATAGAAGCGTTAAACTATTCAAAGAATTATGTAGGGTCAGGCCTTGCCGGATCGCTCGCACACAATGCGCAGGCAGCAAATATACTTGCCGCGACATTTATAGCTTATGGCCAGGATGCGGCGCAAGTTGTTGATGGCTCTATCGCGACAGACGACGCAAAGGCGCTCAGCGATGGCTCGCTATATATATCTGTATATATTCCATCACTTGAGATAGGCACATTCGGAGGAGGCACGCATAGGGAAACCCAAAAAGAGCTTCTCGCTGCAAGCGGTTTTTATGGCGAAGGAGACGAGCAGGGCTTTACAAAGTTGGCGTTTGCGGAATGCATAGCGGCAACGGTCCTTGCTGGCGAGCTCAATCTTCTAGCGGCTGAAGCCGGCAAAGAGCTTTCTAAAGCCCACGCCTCGATAAGACGCAGGGATTAGGCGCAACTTCATCTTAGCATTGCCGTGCGTGCCTGCATTGATGTATTTTGCGTGTTAGCCTCATAAGGTTGTTAAACCTTTGCCATAGCCCTGCATAACAAATAAATATGATTCAAATTCAATCAGTAGTGGTGATGGTGCATGGAAGCAACTAGAAATTCAGAATACCATGATTATAGTAAATTAGACATTTACGAAAAGAAAAAGCTTTTTGTGTCGTGGCTTGAAGAGAGTGGCTTCGTAAAAAGGAATGAAAACGGGGATAGGGTATTTGCAGCTAAGTGGAATAGAAAGGAGGACAGAGTGCTTGCAATAAGAAAGATGGTTGAGATTCTCGGAATAGAACCACACGAACTGACAAGCGAACACTTCGAACAGATGGGCTTGGTGAGGCTTCTTGTAAAATATGTGAACAGGGCCTACTTTCCGGTGTTTGCTGCGCTCACAGAAGCGTATCCAGAGCTTGGGATCAAACCGTGGGAAGTAAAGATAGAAGGCGACGGCGTATGGCCGAACAGCACAACAGCGCGCAGCGGAGTAAAGGTTCTTCTCGAAAGCAAAGGCAATGTCATAAGCGATGACAGCTTTAACGAAAACGAGCATAAATTCATACTTTCACAATACAGAAACCTCTTTGAAGCGGTTATATTTTCTAAGTACACAAGCATATCGCCATACTCTATGCATAGCCTCGCTCAAAAGTATATGGACGAAAGCTTCATAACCAACGATGAAAAAAGGCACGCAGCAATAAAATTTATAGTGGGGCTTAAAGGCTCTTTCAGAGAGGTGTCTTATTCAGATTTCAAAGATTATGGCATTGAAAAAGTCGTCGATTTTTATAGCAAAGGGCTAACAGAATATGGAGAACTCGCAAAAGAGGAAATCGAGAATATGTCTTTGGCCCTTGCATTGAAAGACACATTGACGTATTTTGACGTGCGACAGATGAAAAATCCTTCAAAGATTTTACTCAGAGAGGCAAAGCGCCACAGAGACACATTCTGAATATTATTGTGATACGGCAATCATTAACTGGTCTTGTTTTTCATTTTATTTTTCCTTTTCAGTTGGGTGCCCTCTGGAAATATTGCTATGAGCACCTCGTCGCCGTGGAAGCCATTGAGCTTGTCGAAGCGCGCTGTCGTGAAGACCTTGTTTCCCACTTTGCTGCCTGGATCATGAATTATGACGTTGTTGCCTATGAATCCCACTACAAGAATCCAGTGCGGCGAATCTTCGTCTTCGAGATATTTTAGATTTGTGAGTATGATTGGCAATCCGCCTCTAAGGAGGACTGATCTTATATCTGCCATGCGCACGCTGCCTCTGCGCTCTATCAGACCGAGAGCCTTTGCGCGTGCCTTGCGCTCGTTGAACAGCATTTCCACCATGTCCAAAACATAGTTTAGATATTGCTTCTGGCTCTGCGTCATCCTTTCTTTTTTTATGAATTCCACGCCTTTTACGTTTGTTTTTATGTATACCTCGAGCCCCCTTCTCAGCGCCGCATACGCGAGGCCGTATCTGCTTGTGGCTGTAAGCGGTGCCAAAACGCTCTCTCGCCACACATTCATTTCCTCAACTTTGCCCATCTCGAAGCTCTTCTCGAAGTATTTGAATACCATCATCAAACATGCCGGACCGCAGGTGAATTCGTAAGCCTGCGGGTAAAAAGGCACGCTAGCGTAAACGTCTTTGAGTTGCATAAATTGCACCGATATAAAATATATTGCACAGTAAGAGTATTATGCCTTGCGCAGCGTTGCGAGACCTGCGCTTTGCTTTGAAATGCTGTCTTATGGGCTTCTTCTGAAGCGGCGGTAAAGCGACGCCTGTTATGCTTTGACAAACTCTGTCTTAAGCTGTTTAAGTGGTGAACGATGTCGTTTTGATCACGCCTTTCTTTGAGAGCACGTTCTTCACGAACCGGTAGAACTCGTCTATGCTCTTAGTTCTGACTTTATCCGCATAACCCTGGATAAAATTGGAAAAATTGTAGCGAATCTTACCAATACTCGCTAACTAAGATGTTTTGACGCGATATTATTGCATGTGCATAGAACTTTACCCCAATGCCGATACCTTTGGCACGGCTTAATGAACGTTCCACTTCCTGAGAAGCAAGCGCGTAATGGCACAAATGTAGAATTTGGTGCGGATTTACACAGAAAGGTTTTTATCTTATGCATTTGTAAAAATAACGTTCGCAGGATTAGTCCCTGCATGCGCGGATGTATTCCATGCTGCTTGGGATAAAGAGAGTTTACGATAAGACTGAGCTTACCGACGGCAAGCGCGTACTTGTAGACAGGCTCTGGCCCAGAGGGCTCAAGAAAAGCGCAGCAAATATAGACCTTTGGCTAAAGGACGTTGCGCCAAGCACAGAACTTCGCAAATGGTTTGGCCACGATCCCACAAAATGGAACGAGTTCAGAAAAAAATATGAAGAGGAACTTCTTAAAAATCCAGAATTCGAAAAGTTGGTTGAGCTTGCAAGAAATTCAGACATAACGCTCCTTTACAGCGCATCTGACACAGAGCACAACGACGCTGTCGTGCTTCAAGAACTCATCAAAAAGAGGCTCGGCTAAAGCCTTTTTGTGGCCTCGTCCATCGGCTTGTGCTCGTATATAAATACTGCTCCTTTTAAGGTCTTTAGCGAGAGAGTAGCGCATTTGAGCCTTGCAGGGCCCGGATCAAGCCCTATAAGCTTCTTTATGAACTCAAAATCAAGCTTTTCTATGTCCTTTATGCTCTTGCCCTTTACGGCTTCTGTAAGCATGCTTGCTGTAGCCATGCTTATCGCGCAGCCCTTGCCTTCGAATTTCACATCTTCTATCTTGCCATCCTTGACTTTTATATACATAGTAATCTCATCGCCGCAAGTTGTGTTCAGCTCATGGAATTTAGCGTCCGCGTTTTCCATGCTGCCCTTGTTGCGTGGATTTTCGTAGTTATCTATTATTATCTCTCCGTAAAGTTCCATCAAACCAGCTTGAATATTTCTTTTACCTTACCTATGGCTGCTATTGCAGCGTCTATGTCGCTCTTTGTATTGTAGATGTAGAAGCTCATCCTTGACACGGCCCCTTCGCTCAGTATGTTGGTAACAAGAGGCATTGCACAGTGGTGACCTGCCCTTATCGCTATGCCCTCGCTGTCGAAGACTTGCGCCACGTCGTGCGGATGCACGCCATTTATGCCGAATGAGATTACGCCACCTTTTTTGTCTATGTCTTTTATATTTGGGCCGTATACTTCAATGCCTTTTACCTCGGAAAGTCTTTCAAGCGCGTATTTTGTTAGTTCAACTTCGTGCGCACGCACAGCATCCATGCCAAGGTTATTCAGGTAATCGAGCGCAACTCCGAATGCTATGCCGCCTTCTATATTCTGCGTGCCAGCTTCGAACTTCCATGGCAACGAGTTCCAGCTGCTTGACTTGAAAGTGACCTCTCTTATCATGTCGCCACCGCCGAAAAGAGGCTCCATCTCTTCAAGCAGCTGCACCTTTCCATAAAGGGCGCCTATGCCTGTAGGGCCAAGCATCTTGTGGGCAGAGAGCGCAAAGAAGTCGCAGCCGATAGATTTGACGTCTACCTTCATATGCGGCGCAGACTGGGCTCCGTCGACAAGCACTATGGCGCCGACCTTATGCGCTTCGCTTGTTATGCGCTTTACGTCGTTTATTGTGCCGAGCACGTTTGAGACGTGGGTTATCGCAACTATTTTGGGATTCTTCTCAAGCTCTTCCTTTAAGCTCTCCATGTCTATGAAAGAGTTGCTTTTGTCAAGCTTTATGTAGTCGAGATGCGCGCCTTTTCTCTTTGCGAGAAGCTGCCAGGGCACAAGGTTGCTGTGGTGCTCCATTTCCGATATGAGTATGTGGTCGCCTCTCTTTATGTTGGCATTGCCCCATGAAAGCGCTACGAGATTTATCGCTTCTGTGGTGCTTCTTACATAAACTATGCTTTCGAGGCCTTCGCCATTTATAAATCTTGATAGCTTTTCCTTAGATTCTGTATATTCTGTTGTCGCCCTTTCCGCTATCTCGTAAATGCCCCTGTGTATGTTGGCGTTGTATTCGGAATAGTATTTAACTATCGCATCTATAACCTGCTTAGGCTTCTGCGAAGTAGCAGCGTTGTCCAGATACACAAGCGGCTTTCCGTTCATCCTTATGCCGAGTATGGGGAAATCTTTCTTCACTTCTTCAGGATCAAACATTCTAAAGCCTCTCCTTCCTGCTGTTTTCTGCGCCTGCGTTCCCAAATATCTCATAGCCGTGCTCTTCTATATTCTTTACTATATCGATGCCGCCTTCAGCTACGATTTTGCCGCCAAGCATCACGTGCACATGCGTTGGCTTCATATATTCGAGTATCCTGCTGTAGTGCGTTATAAGAAGCAGACCAGCATTAGTTTCCTCTATTACTCTGTTTATGTTTGCCGCGACAACGCGCACGGCATCAACATCAAGGCCTGAATCAGGCTCATCAAGTATGGCTATCTTCGGCTTCAGTATCTCCATCTGCAGTATCTCTGCCTTTTTCTTTTCACCGCCTGAGAGGTCTTTGTTTACGGCTCTGCCTATTATCTCGCTGTTCATGCTCAGGTTTTTTGTGCCTTCCTTCACATCGGTCATGAGCTTCTTTATGTCTGATTTGCCTTCTATGGCCTGCTTCGCGTACCTAAGCAGGCTTATGAAGCCTACGCCGTCAATCTCGACTGGATTTTGGAATCCAAGAAAGATGCCAAGGGCTGCGCGCTTGTTTGTCGGCATCTCTTTTATGCTTGTTCCGTCAACCAGTATGTCGCCTTCAGTAATTTTCAAACCCGGATAGCCCAGAAGTGCCTTTGCGAGAGTCGTCTTTCCTGAGCCATTTGGCCCCATGATGACATGAACCTCGCCCTGCTTAACGGTAAGGCTCACGCCGCTCACTATTTCTTTGTCGCCAGCAGCAACATGAAGATTTTTTATCTCGAGAATCATTTTTCACACCACTCTGTATTTGTAGTGGCTTCCGAAGATGTCGCTTCCGCGCCTGCTCTCAAGCCACATGCCCTGGCTTTCGATCTTTGGAAGCCCTATTTCCTCTTTGCCTGATATCTTCCTGTTTATAAGCGAAAGTGAGTATGCCTTTGCTATGCCGCTCTCGATGTTTGAAATGGTTGATGTGAGGAATCCTGAAATAACCAGATTTCTTGCTTCGCTGCTCTCCATGCCCCTGCTCATCAGGTAGAACAAAACGTCCTGGTTTATTGGGCCTATCGCAGAAGAGTGGGTTGCTTTCACATCCTTCTCGTCTATAGACATGTCTGGCATAGCTTCTATTTTGGCGTTTTTGCTGAGATGGAAGCCGCCCTCGGTAACGAACGACTTTGCGCCCTTTGCGCCAGCTTCTATCTTCGAAAAACCTTTTAGGTAGCATGCCGCTTCGTCAAATAGCACGGCCTTCGAATCCAGCTTAGCCTCGCTGTTTGTTCCTGAATAACGGTTCACTATCTTTGTGTTTATGTCAAATGCCTGCTTGTTGTTGCCCAATGCGACCTCGTTTGCCTCAACCTTGCTCGATGCTCCCAGAGCGTCAAGCCTGTTTTTTGCCTTCACCCTGTTGCCTCCCACATATATGTAATTAGACTTTACCGATGCATTGTCAAGCGCTTTCATATACGACATGCTTACCACATCGGTGCCATGGCCCTCGTTGTGCAGCATGTTTATTTCTGCTTTTGCGTCGCTGCTGAGCCTGGCTATGTTAACAACGCCGAGAAACGACTGTTTTGCAGTACCAGATGTGAAGAACTCCATGACGTCGAGCCTTGCGCCTTCTTCAACGTCGAAGAATATCATCGTGGAGAAAGGCCTTTCAACATTTGCCAGCAGAATGTTGAGCTGCGCCTTTTCTCCTTTTGGTATGCGCACATGCAAGATGCCCTCCGCATACGAGTACATGAAAGCTGTGTATTTATCGTCGTCAAATGCCTCCATGAACTGCCCTGATAGATTTTCATAGTCGCCCTCGTCCTGCCTTACGAAGCGCATGTACTTAGCCTTTAGACCTGCGGCTACAAAGCCGCCGTCGCCAAGAAGCACATCAAACTTTATTTCTGAGTCGGAAAAATGCTCGCTGAAAAATGAGGCGATGCGAGGCGCTGGCTGCGTCTTCGGTTTGCCTTCATTTGCGCCGAAATCTATGGCCCTGGCAATATTGTCTAGGTTTATAGGGACGTACTTTTTCTTGTAAAGCTCGTTCGTCTCCTCAGGCATAGACTCGTAGAACTTGTTAGAATCTTTGAGATAATCGCCAACGCTTTCCATGCTGTCATCCTACAGAACCAGTTGTGTCGAGCTCTATGAGGCGCTTGAGCTCTATAGAGTATTCAAGAGGAAGCTCCTTTGCAAGAGGCTCTATGAAACCCATAACTATGCTAGATATGGCGTCTTCCTCGCTTATGCCCCTGCTCATCAGATAGAAGAGTTGCTCCTCGCCTATCTTGCCGACTGTGGCCTCGTGCGATATGAATGCATCATCTCTATGGTTTTCCTCATCGGGGAACGTGTTAGTCTTAGATTCATCGTGTATCAGAAGCGCATCGCATCTCACAGCGGATTTCACGTTTTCGGCTTCGCTGCCAACGTAAACAAGGCCCCTATAGGTAGTGAGGCCGTTGTATGCTGAAACGCTCTTCGATATTATTTCTGAGGATGTTTCAGGAGCTAGATGGTACACTTTGCCGCCGGAATCCTGGACTTGGTCTTTGCCGGCAACAGCTACAGAGTATATCCTCCCAGAAGCACCGCGACCCTTTAGGAATACGCTCGGATACTTCATGTTTGCCTTGCTCCCTATATTAAAATCGAGCCACTCCACGCTTGCGTTTTCGTGCGCGTGCGCCCTCTGCGTGACAAGATTGTATACGTTTTTGGACCAGTTCTGCACTGTAACGTAGCGTATGTGAGCATCCTTGTGCGCGATAAGCTCCACCACTGCGGCATGCAGCGATGAGCTTATATATATGGGCGCTGTGCAATTGTGTACCGCTACCCCTTCCGCAACATAGCTTTCGTCTTCCTCTACGCTAAAGTTATATACATCAACATTGCTCGCCGCTTCAGAAGAAATCCCAGTTATAGGCACAAATGCATAATTGCCATATATCTTCACGTGCGATGATTGTGTCTGCGCCTGCTTTATCGAAACTAATGATATTGTACCGCCACGGTTTGAAGTTTTTATGGTTGTGTCTAATACGCCCATGAGATTAGCGAGCCATAGAAGGTTTTCACCGCCTACATATATATAGTACATGACGTGTCTCTTATCAGATCTGTTCTGTTTATTTATGCTTGCAAATATGTTAAACCTCAGTAGCAGCTCGCGCATTTGTTCTGCAAGTTGAATTGATATTGTATTTATCCTGAACATTTTTTTAATTCCATAATTATATTTTTTATTCATGTAGTTGTTGTCTCCACGCCACATGCCCTTTATCAATTCTTTTTGTTTTTCTAGAGATTCGTGCATGACCCAATTTGGAAGGTGTTTGTTCGCTGCGCCATTACCGAACTCGGTACTAAAGAACTCCGCAGCCATAGTGTCGCATAGTACTATGCTTATTCTGTTTTTGTATTCCGCCTGCACGGTGGGTTCTTTGCCGAAGTACTTTTTTAACAGCAAAACAGTATCGCCAATATATTCTGTCTCGTTTTTATTGAATGTGAAAGACAAGTAGTTTTCATTGCTCTTGCTAGTAGTACTGCCCTCAGATAGGTAGTAACCGATTAATCTGAAGAACTCTTTATCAGTTGCAATGCTAATTCTAACAGGCGGGTTGCGCCATCCAGCGCTAGTAGTTATATAGAACTCGCGCCTTTCCTTGCTTTCTATATTTCTATCTATAGGTATGGCTAAGTAGTCTCCTTTCTCAAGTTCGTCAGCTCTGGCCCATTTTACATCCCATTTCGTATTTCTATGCCCCTTTCTCTCTCTTTTTGATATTAGGAACGGATGCTCGCCAGTAACATTCAGTGTTGCTGTGGTGTCGCCCATGTACTTTATATGAAAAACTTTACCATTGTGCTTCCTGACCTGCGTGTGGTAAACCATCTTATATTGACCTCTGTGCGTTAGGACATAGTCCCCAGCGTTAACCTCCTCTATGGGTTTTGTCCCAGAAAGTGTATTTATCTTTGTACCCTTCAGGAAGCACCCTTCTATATAGGTAACGTCGGCGCCCTCATCAGCTATTATGAGAGTGCGTTCGAACTGGCCGGCTTTCTCTGCGTTGATTCTGAAATATGCCTGCAGCGGCATGGTGACCTTAACGCCCTTTGGAACGTAAATGAAAGAGCCGCCGCTCCAGACTGCTGTGTTTAGCGCTGCAAACTTGTTGTCAGACGGAGGTATTACAGTGCCGAAATACTTCTTTACAAGTTCAGGGTACTTCTTCACTGCTGAGTCAGTATCTGTAAATATAATGCCCTTGCTTTCAAGCTCCTTCCTCACGTGGCTGTATACGACTTCTGAATCGTACTGGGCTTCTGTTCCTGCAAAAAACTTGCGCTCTGCCTCAGGCACTCCGAGCTTGTCGAACGTTTCCTTTATCTCTGGAGGCACATTGTCCCAGCTGTTGCTGTGCCTGTCTGTAGGCTTCAGATAGTAATATATGTCGTCGAAGTTTATTCCGCTCAGGTCCGCACCCCATGTCGGCAGGGGCTTTTCCTTGAAGATTTTGTAACCTAGAAGCCTCTTCTCGAGCATCCATTCGGGCTCGTTCTTTATCTTCGATATTTCCCTGACGATGTCTTCTGAAATGCCCTTCGGCGTTTTGTAGCTGTACTCTAGCTCGTTTCTGAATCCGTAGCGCTCTGCATAGTCCTTTTCCTTCGAAATTATATCTTCCCTGTTGTCTGGCATGCGTTTCACTGCAAACATTGTAGTCAAGTATCTAGTGATTGCGACCTATTTTAAACCTTGCGCAACAAAAGTTGGCTGTTCTTACAAAAATGCATTTTCAGAATAAGTCAGAATTCGACCTTCCTTACGTTTACGCTTTTGATTGGCGCTATGCGCTTTATCTGGCTTGCGCTCTCGCCTTGGAATTTCTCTTCTATTACGGACTTGATGAAATCATCATAGCTTGATGCAGCAACATAGTTCCTCACAAAGCTGGAAAGCATTTTCCTGATCGCGGTTTTCTTGGTTGTGGCAACCCTGTCTCTGGTAACGGCGATGAGCTTCACAACGAACTCCTTGCCGTTTTTGTCTTTCACCTTGTCGACTGTGTGTATAACAGAGCTGTACCTCCTTGCCAGCGAATGCGTGTAGCTGTAGCTCTGCTCTAGCCTCGTTAGCTCTGTCTGCGCTGAGTCGCCCTCGGCGCCAATTATGCGCAGCGTTGCGCTCATGAACGAGTGCTCTGGCTTCTTGGTGAGCCACGACAGGTTTATCTCGAGGTTGCGGCCAACGATGCTCTTGTCGCTGTCAGCTGGTATTTCAGCTATTACCTCCTCGCCAAGAACCTTAGGCTCGTAAACGTTGAACCATTTCTTGAGCTTCCACGTGTCTGTTTTTCTCGCTTCCATCCAATCATATGCCCTTTACAAGAAGCGCAGCCTTCTCGTGGTCGTATTTCCACGATTCTGGCAGCACGCCAGTTCTTTTGTAATACTTTACAAGGCGCCATATCTTTGACTCTATCCTGCCAAGCCTTATCCTGTTGTATGTGTCCTTGTGGTTCGATGCAAGGTGGTTCCTTATCACAACTGCCTTTTTCATTAGGTAAAGCAGGTCCTGCGGCAGCTCGCGGCTGGCGCCTTCCTCAGCGAGCACTTCTGTAAGTTTTTTGCCGAAGAGTTGCTTTACATATGGCACTTTGTGCTCGTCCTTGAGCTTCTGCCCTATGAGCTGCTCCGGCATGTTCTGCTTAGCGTAGTCAAGTATAATCTTTTTCACCTCGTCTTTGCTAAGGGTGAGACCCTCAGGCACAGAGCCTATCTCCACCACTGGCTTCCTAGACTTTGACTTGCCGTGCTTTCTAGTGTGCATCCTAGCCATTAAACCAACTAATCAAATTCGAGCTTTATGGCAAGCTCGCCAGCCTTAACAAGCACAAGCTCGTTTACCTTGCAGACTTCCTTAAGCTCTGGCTTGTTTCTTTCTAACAAGGAATAATATTCTTCAGGAACATTTATAATCATTTTTGTTATTGGGTAGTTGAGCGCGAGCTTGTTTTTAGTGCGCTCCTTCCTTACAGAAGCTATTATCGCGTTGAGGTATGCGCCGGTAGCAGCGTATTCCGGATTGATCGCGCTTGCGTCCGCTTTCGGAAATTCTTGCAAATGTATGCTATTTCTTTCCAGCTTAGAGAAGAGCTCATCTGTCGAGAAGGGTATTATCGGCGCAAGTATCTTCAGCGTGTTCGTTATCACGTATTTGAGCACGTGCTGCACTGCCTTCTTTCTAGCCGAGTCTCCGCCATATATTATGTGCTTCACCTCTTCTAGGTAGAAGTCGCAGAAATCGTGCCAGTAGAAGTCTATAGACGCATTAGCAACTCCGAAGAAATTGAAGCTTTCGTAAGACTTTGTTGCGGTTTCTATCAGTACATTCACTCCATTTAGGATCCATTTGTCGAAGTCGTTGAGCTGCGACGCATCGAATGAGCCGTCGTAGCCCTGCAGCGCCTTCTCTATGAGCGTGAACGAATTGAAGAGCTTCACTATGAAGTTGTGCGCGTATTTTACGTCGTTGAATATGAGCGCCCTGTCCTTGCTTATCTCGCTGCCTAGGGCCGCCCATAGCCTTATCGCATCTGCTGAATATTTTTCAAGCAGTTCGTCTGGCGAAACAACGTTGCCTATGCTCTTGCTCATCTTTTTGCCGTCGGGGCCGAGTATGAGCCCATGAACAAGTATCTGCTTGAAAGGTATGCTGCCAGTTAGGGCCCACACTCTGAAGATCGTATAGAATGTCCATGACCTTATGATTTCAGTAGCGTGTATCCTGATTGCTTCCGGGAAGACCTTTTCGAATAGCGCCTTGTTGTCGGGCCAGCCGGCTATAACAAGCGGCGTGATAGAAGAATCGACCCAGACGTCGCAAGTCATTTTTTCGCCGACAATTTTGCCGCCGCATCTCGGACATTTCTCGATAGGCGGTTTTGCCTTGACCGGATTCACAGGCAGACTGTCGGCGCTCGCCGGAACTATGTAGTCGCATTCTTCGCAGTACCAAAAAGGCAGGGGCGTGTCGAAGCGCCTGTTCCTGCTTATGACCCAGTCCCAGTCTATGTAATCGGCCCAATCAATAAGATACCTCTCCATGAACTTTGGAATCCACTCTATCTTTGAAGCCGTTTCCTTTATCTTCTCCGCAAAGTCCTTGGTTTTTATGAACCACTGCTTGCTCGAGATTAGCTCAATGCTGTGCTTGCACCTGTCGTGAGTCTTCACAGAATGGAGTATCTCATCCTGCTTTGCTAGAAGGCCTGCTTCCTTGAGGTCGCTTATTATTGCACTCCTTGCTTCCGCTACCGAGAGGCCCGTATATTTGCCCGCGTTTTTAAGCTTTCCATCCTCGTCAATCGCGTCTATCTTCTCAAGGCCGTGTCTATGGTACATTACAAGGTCCTGCTTGTCGCCGAATGTGCAAATCATCTCCATTCCAGTGCCGAACGCCGGATCGATTTCTTCGTCGCCTATGATTGCAACGCTTCTTCCGAAGATTGGCACAACAGCCTTTTTGCCTATATACTTAGAGTTCTTTTCGTCAGTGGGATTCGCGGCGAGGGCAACGCAAGCGTGCAGCATTTCGGGCCTTGTTGTAGCTATCTGGATTTCTTCGTTCGAGCCCTCTATGGCGAACTTTATGTAATTGAGCTTTGTCTTTTCCTCGATTTCTTCTATCTCCTCCCGTGCTATGGCGCTTTTGCAGTGGGGGCACCAATATACAGCGTGGGAGCCCTTGTAAACAAGCCCCTTTTCATGCATGAGAAGAAGCGAGAGCTGCACCTTTGCCTGGTACTCCTTCGACATTGTTATGTATTCAAGCGAAGTGTCCATGGAAAAGCCGAGCCTAAGCATGTCGTGCCTCATCTTGGCGAGGTTTTCTGTTGTAAGCTCCTTGCACTTCTCTATGAATTCGTCGTCAGGAAGCTTGCCATACTTCTTCTCAACGCTGATTTCGGTTGGGAAGCCCATCGTGTCCCATCCCTGCGGATAGAAGACGTTGAAGCCCGACATGCGCTTGTACCTCGCTATTATGTCTATGAAAGTGTAATCCGCGATGTGCCCCATATGAAGCACGCCGTTTGTATATGGCGGCGGCGTGTCTATTGAAAAAATCGGCTTGCCTGAATTTGCGTCGAACTTGTAAAGCTGCTGCTTCTGCCACTTCTCCGCTAGCTTTTCCTCAAAAGATTTATCATACATAGCAGTCATCGGTAATATCTACTAAATACAATATATAAAAGGTTTTTGAGATAGCCGCTGTTGCCCAAACATTTTTTGTAGACCGAACCATTACTCAAATAGACTGCTGACTTTTCACTGCTTACAAGTATTAATATTTTTTGATCAGCATATAGTTGCATGATGCGCATAGCACTCTTGAGGAATTCACCGTTCGGCACGCTCTCAGGGCACGACAGAGCGCTGCTTAGCTTCGTTGACATGCTCAAGGCGGAGACTGCTACAGCGGTAGAAGCCTTTTCAATAGGCAAAAATAAAAAGCGGGCAAGTTCTGCTGGCCTAGGATTTTATGAGCACATTGTTAGAGGAGGTTTACTTGCAAAAAGGCATCTTCTCGCTGAACTTTCAAGGTTCAGGCCAGATGTAATAGTTCTATTTGACAGACAGCTTGCAGGAACGGTTATAAATTATAATAGATCTGCAATGCCAAAGGCCAAAGTGGTTGTAATCACTGATTCTCCCGAGGTTGTTTATAATTTTTCTATGAAAATAGATGACTCTGATATGCCTGAAGCAGTCAAGAAGATTGTAAAGGCAGTTTACATTATGCACGCGCGCAGACTCTACATAAAAACTGTAGAAGCTGCCACTCACGTCATACTGCCTACGGAAGAGGACATGAAGCGCTTGATTAAAGAGATGCCTGAAGCAAAAGACAAGTGCTACGTGCTTCAGGCTGTGCCGACGCCTACTACAAAAAAAGCGCGCACTGTTAGCAATGTAAGCAGGGTCCTGTTTGTCGGCAGCTATGACTATCCGCCAAACAAGGAAGCGGTAGGCATCATTGAAAACAGCATAGCCCCAAAGCTTCCCAGAATAAAATTCTATATTATAGGGAGAGGCCTGCCCAAAAAGTCGCATGACAATTTCTTTTGCTTGGGGGAACTTAACAATGCTGATTTGGAAGACTGGCTGAAAAGGGCAGATCTATGCATTGCTCCATTAATGCATGGAACCGGCTTAAAAACAAAGGTACTGGACTACGCAGCATATGGCAAGCCCATAGTGGGCACAAGCATCGCCTTCCAGGGTTTCAGAGCAAGGAACGGGTTCAACGCGATTGTTGAAGATAATCCCGAGATGTTTGCCAAGCGCATAGAGGAGCTTAGCAACAACAAAAAGTTGCTTCGCACATTGCAAAAAAACGTGAGGTTGCTGCTAAACGATTTTTCTCGAGAGAAGGTGCACAGGCGCTTCATGGCGCTATATAAAAGCTTGAGTCAATAGCGCCGCGGCAACAAAGTGGTGCGGCGCATTTGGATATGGAACAGTGGCAAGGAAAAGATTCTGAGCCCGGTTGTATTGGCATAATTACTACAGGCACGCAAGTTTTGATAAGAGGTCTTACCCATAAAGATGATGATGCAAAATTGGGACGGTCGCTATTCCGAAACGTACCGAAAGATTTAAATATCTGATTGTTTCACTATCTATTGCTTATTTTGGAAAGTTTTATAAATGTTGTGAATAATTTGCGTCGTATTTACGAAATTTGAGGGTTGAGCATATGGCAACGAAAAAAGTAAAAAATAAGGTAAAATCAGGCGCGACTAAAAAAGCGGCCAAGAGCAAGCCTAAGGCCAAGAATGTTGCTGTTTCCAAAAAGACGACCGCGACAAAGGCTCCTGAGCCGGTTGTTTCGGAAAAACCCGCCGGCGAGGTCGAGATGGCAGTAGAAGAGGAAGCGGGCGCAGCTCACGAAGCGGAAGCTGCTGAAGGCGTACTCAGATGCCCGAGCTGCGGCAGCACTGACATAATATATGACAGCGAGCGCGGCGAGCGAGTCTGCAACAACTGCGGCCTTGTCATAGAGGAAAACGTGACCGACAGCGGCCCTGAATGGCGCGCATTTGACGCTGATCAAAGAAATGCGAGGGCAAGAACGGGCGCGCCTATAAAGTACATGAAGCCAAACAAGGGGCTCGTTACTGAAATAGACATGTACAACCGCGACATAAGAGGTGCAAAGATACCTTCGAAGAGGCAGGCGCAGCTTTACAGAATGAGAAAGTGGCACAAGCGTGCAAGCATAGCCAGCTCGAGCGAGAGGAACTACCTTATAGCGCTTCCTGAGCTGAACAGAGTTGCAAGCTACCTTGGCTTGCCCGAGAACATAAGGGAGAGCGCCGCTCTGCTCTACAGGCAATGCGTTAAGAGCAACCTCATAAGGGGCAGGCCCATAGAAACGGTTGTGAATGCCGCACTTTACGCTACGTGCAGGAATGCAGAGATGCCAAGAACGCTTGACGAGATATCTCAAGTATCTGGCGTGCCAAAGAAGGAAATAGGCAGGGCCTACAGGGTGATATCGCACGAGCTCGATCTCAAGATACCTCTTACGGACCCGGCAAGCTATGTGCCTAGGTACGTCGTTTCGCTTAAGCTTAGCGGCGAGGCTCAGGAAAAGGCGATAGAGCTGCTTAAGCGCGCTTCTAAGAGAGGCCTTGTAAGTGGAAGAAGCCCTACGGGCGTTTCTGCAGCCGCTGTATACATAGCCGCGGCGCTTGCCGGCGAAAGACGAACGCAGAAGGAGGTAGCTGACGTCGCTGGCGTCACAGAAGTCACGATAAGGAACAGGTACAGGGAGCTTAAGAAGGAGCTCAACATAGACGTAAACCTGTAGCGGTTCCATGAGGCTTGGCTTGGGCATAGCCTTTTTGTTTTGGGCTTTTGCCCTTTTCTCTTTTTCTTTGCTGCTTCTGCAGCAATCTGAGCCCGGACTCGGGGCGCAAAACTACTCCACGGCTAACGCAAACTCTGTAATAGAGCGGGCAATTTCTTATGTGAATATGATAAACCAGAGCGGCTATCTTATCTTCAGCGCAAACCTTACCTCAGCTTATAGCTACATAGACGATGCAAAGAAGGTGGTGAACGCTTCCCCGGAGCTTGCTGTGGCATACGCCAACGACGCTATTGCCGCGGCGAAGGCTGCATATTCGAAGATAGGCGCTTACAGATTTTACTCGCTCGGCATAGTGGGCGTCTTCACTTTGGCGATGGGCATTATATTATACAAGTACATGAAGCCAGAGAACAACAAGGCAGAATGGCGCAGACTAAGATAAGCAGTATCTTTTTTATAACTTTATTGCTAATGTTGGTTGATTCTATGCAGATTCTTCAGCTCGACGTAGAGAGGATTTCATACGAGCTTGTAAAGCCAGAGTCAAGCATATATGAGGATTCAAAGGAGAAGAAGGCAGATATCGATGATGCACTCACGCTGCTTGTTTCCATAGAATCAGGCGACACAAACGAGCTTGCTGAAAGAGCTGTAAACGATGCAGTAGAGTTCATGTCAAAGCTGAAGAGGGAGAAGCTCGTGCTTTATCCTTTCGCGCACCTAAGCAGCAATCTTGCAGAGCCCAAAACAGCGCTTGCTATTTACAGGCACATGAAGGAATTCGCCGGTGGCAAGGGCTTGGAGCTGCACTGCGCGCCCTTCGGCTGGAACAAGAAGCTCTCTATAGCCATAAAGGGCCACCCGCTCGCCGAACAGTCAAGGAGCTATGGCGCGCCTGCAACTGCTCCAAAGCAGTACAAAAAAGCGAAGCCGGTTAGCGTCGACACAGCTATAGTCAGAAAGAGCGACGTTTCCGGGCTGCCGGAATCGGACCACAGAACTATAGGCGAGAAACTTGACCTCTACAGCTTTCAGGAGGTCTCGCCTGGCATGGTCTACTGGCACAGGAATGGCAAAACAATATTCAACGAACTCGTGAGGTTTCTCAAGGAGATACTTGACTATTATGACTACAGCGAGATAAGCACGCCTGTGCTCGCAAACATAGCGCTCTGGCATGTGAGCGGGCACATAGACCACTACAAGGAGAACATGTTCATCTTTGAGAGCGAGGGCGAGAGCCTCGGAATGAAGCCAATGAACTGCCCCTCGACAATACTGATTTACAAATCGAGAAAATGGAGCTACAAGGAGCTTCCTTTCAGAACCGCGATATTTGACAAGATCTACAGGAACGAGATAAGCGGAGCCCTTACAGGACTTTTCAGAGTAAGGGAGCTTACACAGGACGATGGGCATATATTCGCAAGGGAGGACCAGATAGAAAATGAGGTTACCCTGCTTCTCGAATTCGTCAACAAGGTCTACAGCACATTCGGCCTCAAGTACACCGCAAAGCTTTCGACAATGCCTGAAAACCACATGGGCGATGAGAAGCTTTGGGAAAAAGCGACAAACGCACTGAAAAAGGCCCTTGAGAAAAACAAGCTTGAGTATGTTGTCAAGGACAAGGAAGGCGCATTCTACGGCCCAAAGATAGACTTTGACGTTTTCGATTCCATGGGCAGGGCCTGGCAGTGCGCCACTATACAGCTCGACTACCAGCTGCCGCTCAGGTTCGGCATAACCTATACAGGCGAAGATGGCAAGGAGCACACGCCAGTGCTTATACACAGGGCCATACTCGGAAGCATAGAGCGCTTCATAGGCGTAATGGTCGAGCATTTCCAGGGCAAATTCCCTACTTGGCTAGCGCCGGTGCAAGTTAGAGTAATCTCGATATCGGAGCACGAAAACGAATACGCCGACAAGATATACCAGGAGCTTAAGAGGAATGGCATAAGGGCTTATGCAGACACTTCAGACAGGACTCTAGAGTACAAGATAAGGGAAGCATCTATGCTCAAGGTTCCTTACATGCTCATAGTTGGCAAAAAGGAAGCCGAATCAGGAAGCGTTACAGTAAGGCGCAGGTCCGGCAAACAAGAGCATGATGTAAAACTTGACGCTTTCGTAAAAAGCTTAAAGAAGGAAATAGAGGAGAGAGCCCTTTACGAAGAATAAAACCGCAACGCAAGGCGATTTATCGAGCTGGCGCATCGCGCGTTTACATCGGAAAGCTCTCTGGAAGTTTTGACCTCAAGCGCATATATTCGTCTGAATGCTCGGCTTTTGCTTTATTCAATATTTCAATTACCACATTGTCTGATAGACCGCGGGCGCTAGCCACCATGTGGACCGTTTCATAAAAATCCTTGCGGCATACGTTGTAGCAGTTCACCATCCCTTTTAGAATTTCCTTTTCTCTTTCGTCCATACCATCGCGCTAGCATGCGTTGCAACGCTATATTCTGCGCAGGAAGCCCCTGCCGAAATAAAGCAGAATGAGCCCAGCCAGAAGCGAAACGATAGAAGCATAAGAGTAGGAATATAGCGGATTTAACGCGTATAGAAGGCCCATGCTCAAGTTGCCCACAAGTATGCCTATGCTCCTTGCTGAAGTAAGAGAGCCCATGCCCCTGCCTTGTTGAGCGGCGCTTTTTGTATAGGATATGATTGTTGGCTCCAGGGTATCTATTGCACCCAGGGCCATGCCTATAACAAAGACAGATATGAACATCGGCACGATTCCAAGATTGAAAGTGTACGACAAGCCGATTCCCATTGTGCCGAAAGCCGAGAGTATGTAGCCGAGGAACGCAAGGCTTGCTATAAGCCTGTACTTTCTGGTGCCTATTATGTAGCCGAAAACTGCAGAGGTCGCAAGGAAGAGAGCGTATGATGCGAAGCCAAGCGTGTCTATGCCAGAAGTCTGCGCTATCGTAA
>JAVZVY010000009.1:0-8857 GCA_038878295.1 Candidatus Micrarchaeaceae archaeon
TTTGCGAACAGGCCGGTCATAATACCCACGCCGTTTTTAAACAGCAGGTTCGATATCGTATATTCAGAATATATGAATGGGTTTTCGTTGTTCGTGAAAGACGACGCCACTGTGCAACCCGTGGCTGCGAATGCCAATACTGCTATTATTATAAATACGCTTATGATAGACTGGAAGAGCTCGTATTTTACAGCGCCCTTGAGCTTTTCCCTTCTCTGCGCAGGGAGCAGATTTGCAATGGCATAAATCAGCGCGCCTATTGTCATGCTCAGAAGCACAACAATTAGATTTATGTTTATCCATGAATACTGATTCAGGCCGCCGAACGTGCAGCCAACCGAAGACGCCTGCAAGAGTATGCCAATCATGTTATCCCAGTTTTAGTTTGCCGGAAAGGCTGAATCTTATGGTTCCGCCAAGCTGCTTTGCTATGCTGTCTATGAGAGGATAGATTATAATCAAATCTAGCACAAAAAGCACAAACTGCAGCAATGAAAAGAACGTGTAATAGATTATGCCGTTAAGCGCTGGGTAGATTGTTCCGAAGCTTGCGAAGCCTGAGCCCAAGCCGCTCAGGTACGAGCCTGCTTGGGAGAGAAAATTATCGATGATTTCAAGCATTGCAGCGAAAATGCCGCCAACGTTTGATGACACTGTCGACCCGGATACCGAGGATACTGTCGGAAAGTTGTATCTAACCATGTTTGATACTGGCTCGTTGACGAAAAGAAGCAGCGACGGGAAGATTACGCTAAGCCCTATGCCTATCGCTATGAGAGTGCCTCCGACGCCCCTTACAAAAGGGAAGGCGCGCAAGAATATGCCCATCGGTATTAGTATCACGATGCCGAGGATGACCGCATCCGGAAGCAAGTAAATAAGGAAGTAAAGAAGCAGCGATGATGGAGCGACCACGTACAAAAGCGCATCGCGCGCCAAAGATTCGTACTGGCCCGTAAGAATAGTAGATTCGAGCATGCTGTTTTTGTAAAGCGATATCTGGAAACCTGACTGAAGCACTGGGTCAAATTCGGGGGTCAATGGTATTGGCACCCATAGCCCTATATTGAGGTCTTTGTATAAGCCTATGGCAAGGCCAAGCCCTGTTAGATAGTCGTTTCCGTATTCGGTTATGGTAAAGGCTCCGCAGAGGTAATTTGATTCGGCGCTTACGACGAGCGATCCTATATTAGAAACGTAAGAAGTTGACGAGGCTGCACCTCCGTAAAGCGTTACGGCTATGTTGCTTATGAAGATCATGATAGGGACTATTGCAGCTATGATAATTGCTGACTTGGCTATTTCCCAGTATTCATTCCTGAGCCAACCGTGTATGCCTGTGCCTGGGAAAAGCTTGCCTATAATGTAGCCTATGGCCACGACGTCAAAAGAGAGCTCGAGGGCTATGAGCGAAAGCGAAAAAATAGACATGTTCATTGGCAATGCGGTAAACGTTACTGAGCATTGCTGCGGTTGCGGAGGAGTGCTAGACGGCTTTGCTATGCTCATCAGCAGCATTATCGCGATAGCGGCTGACAGAAATGCTAGCTTCGGCATAAACTCCAAAATAATATTGAAGCATTTTTATAAATATGTTGCTAATGACGCAGTATCGGAAACTTCTTCATGTATGCCTCAGCCTGGAATATGACAAAGTACGGCAGCACAAAGAGGGCGTTTATGGCAAGCATCACGTAGCCTGAATAAGCAGCGCCAAATGCCGGTGCCACAAGCAGATCCAGTGCGGATATCACCGCCACGAAGAGAAGAAGCCATATTATGAAGTATTTCGGAGATGCTAATATTAGCCTGATGCTGTCCCTCAGGGCTGCGCCGATCCTCTTGTTTTCTACTACTATCGCGCTGGGCGCGTAGAACACGAACATGTAGCCAACAAACCCCACAAAGGCGGTAGCAGCAGCGGAGAAGCCGAACGGAAATGCGGCTATGTTTGCCACTATGATTGCGAAAGTATACACAATCAGTATTGCGAAAACCTTGCCCATGTATTTTTCTATGCTTTTGAGCACAGATTCTGGAGTTTTCTTGTAAGTGTGCTTAGACTTTACTATAAGGTTGATAGCTACGAATGCAAAGCTTATGAAAAGCAGCGAAATGAAAACGGCAATGATGATTGTGGCTATGCTGACGGCGTTCATATTAAGGAAGACGCTCGCGCTTCTCAGGAAGAGCGCACCAGCGCTTTGGTATGTTGGAACTGGCGCAATCAGCGGTATGGCGAAAGCTATCACAAACGCTATTGAAAAGGCCAAAACGAACTTTATGTTGGTTGCGTATGTGTGCGCGGACTCATATGCAACGCTCGGCATTTAATCAAGAGTAATATGAATGAAACAAATAAAAAGCATTAGCTACGCTGGCTTGCGTATGCGGCCGGAGCTGCATAGAAGTATTTGCCGTTGTAAACTATGGCCCTTGCTATGAATACAGGGCTGCTATTTGAGGGCCAGTGTAAGGTTGCATTCAGCGAGTAGTTTCCAGAGCCAGCGATTTGAATTCTGTTTACATTCACTAGGCACGTATAATTTTGGCAAAGATGCGGATTTTTTATGATGCTATAGTTAGCCAACCCATACAATCCGGTGCTGTAGTTGCTGTAACCAGCTACCAAGACATATGCGTATTCTGTGGATACGTTTCGGCGCGCCAGAATGGCTGTGTATGTGCTCGAGTTTGTGTTCCCATTAAGCGTGAGCGATTGGCGCAGCGACGAGATGCTGAATTGGCTCATGTAGCTTGCATGAGATTCGTATACTATGCATGCGGCTAACAGCGCAAGAAACGCGACAGATGCGAAAAGCGCCAGCGTGTGAGCCCTTAGCCATTTTGTCATCAGGCCCTGCCCGCGGCCGCTATCGCCAATGAAAAGCGTGAATACCGTGAATGAGATAAAGAATATGTAGTAGACAAGAAGCGAGTGCGAAAGGAACATAAACTGCACCATGCTGAACAGGCCTGCAAGCCTTTTGTCATCAACATACAGGAAAAGCAGCAACAGTATTATTGTAGAGAGCGCAAAGATGGCAAAGAATGAGCTGAGAAGCATGTGGTAAGAGACGAGAAGCAGGTAGCCAAAAGGCGCCGTTGGAGATGGAAAAAGGAATCTGCTGATCGGAGCAAAAACGTTGTTGAAGAAGGCGCTTGGATTGAGAACTATGAAGTAGGCGTTTATCGCGAAGAAGACTGCAACAGACCCCAAAATATTGTAAACGCCTTTTCTTGGATTCTTGTTTATAGAATAAGCCAAAAGGAAAAGTACAGGCAGCCACAGTTCCTCTTGCATTGAAAGAGCCACGCCAAGAAGCAGCCACGAATACCTGGAATCAAGCTTTGCGTATGCAAATATGATTATTGCGAGCATCAGATATGTTGTAACCGAAGCTATTGACTGTGCAGCTATAGCCAGAAAGATTAGTATTGCAAAGCTTGGCTTGGCCAAATGTTTTTTGTCTACAGAAAAAGCTATGGAAAGCATCAGCATGAGGATGAACACGCCTGCAGCGTACGCAAGCGTATGCTTCAAGGAGCTCATGCTTGGACCGAGATAGTAGAAAGGCAAGTATGATAAAAAGAAAAGGGCAGGGTAGTCCATTACACCTATTATATTGTTGTCTGTGGTGAGCGATATTCCGATCTTTGAGAAATTGTAGTAGAGCTGGCTAGAGACGCTTGTTGCATATGGATTGAGCCCGTGCAGGAATTCGCTTACGCTCATCTGCATTATGAACATTTCGTCGTCATACATGAAGCCCTTGTAGACGAAGCCTGAAAAGTAGTAGAGCCATATCAGGGATGCGGATGCAAGAATGAGGAGCAGAGCAACTATGGGATGCCTTTTAGATCGCGCCAGATATGCGCCCAATGAAATTGGAAAAAAGGCGAGCGCGATCAAGGCGAAGGAAAAGCCGAAGCCAGAAAGGAATTTTGCAACAGAAATAAACTGCGATGGCAGCATCCTCCCGGAAGCTGCGAATGCAAGAACAGCAGCGATTGCCATCGCCCCGAACAGCCCAGTCAAGAGAACGTTTTTAGCCCTGCTCGGAGGCTTCACGATAAATGCATAGCCAGCGACTATGAAAATCACTGAAGATAGCGCCGCGAACCAGACTATCGAACTCAAAATGTAGCCATCAAGCGCTACCGCATTTATCAAAATTATAAACAATAGGGAGATTGCGATGAAAGCGTAAAAGCTGCCGTCAAAATTGTTGCGTGGCGCAGGCAATATATCAACTGCTTTGGGGCAGTTGCCACGAAAAATGATAAAGGGAAAACAAAAGAAATTAACCGGTCAGCAACTTGGAGCAGATATGCTGCTATTGAAAGCTGTGACCTGCGTTATTATGTACGGTGCTATTATCACCAATATCAGGCCGACTATGCCACCTATTATCATGCCCATTGCCCAGCCCTGGAGGCTGCCTTTGACTTGGCCTGCAGTAGGCAGAAAGTGCGCAATTGCATAAAGTACGCCGCCTACAAGAAACATCACCAATGCTATTATACCTATTATAGCCCTGACGCCGTTTACTATTCCGCAGAGCTGCGAGCTTAGAAGCTGGTTTGCAGACATGGTGTTATCGGCGAATAATGCCGTTCCCAAGAAGTTTGCCAGCAGGATTGTCCACATCACGTAGCTAAGCTTGCTTTTCATTCAAGCACCTAAAAGTTATGCTCACAAAGAATTTAAATATCTTTCTAAGATGCACCAGAAATTATGCATCGATTCCTGATGTGAATATACCGCATTGTTATTGTCTTTGATCGCTGTCTGTGAATTTCTGCCTCATCCTTTAAGCGTAAGGATTGAAAAAGCAATGAGAACGCAAGGTCGCTGCATATCTTTCACATAAAGAATTGGTCAGGAGCAACTCGCAACAGTTAAGCCATTGCCGAATGCTACAACCTGCGTTATTATGTACGGTGCTATTATCACCAATATCAGGCCGACTATGCCACCTATTATCATGCCCATTGCCCAGCCCTGGAGGCTGCCTTTGACTTGGCCTGCAGTAGGCAGAAAGTGCGCAATTGCATAAAGTACGCCGCCTATAAGAAACATCACCAATGCTATTGTGCCTACTATTGTGTTTATACCATTTATTATGCCGCAGAGCTGCGAGCTTAGAAGCTGAACCGATGGCGCAGATTGCGAGGTTGTTGTGCCTGACGCTGTCACTGTAGTTGTGGATGTTGTGGAAGTTGATGTGGTTGTTGTGCTTGCTATGGCGGCGCACTTGAGTTCGCCTGTTGGGCAGCTATCTTGCACAAGGTTTGGATAGTTAGGTGGGCATGTACATCTGAGGTAAGTCGATGAGGTCATGCAGGTATTATAAGGGCATGTTGGACGCGGGAGCGATGAGCTGGCAACGACCACGCTCATGAGGTTCGCTGCCAAGAGTAAAAGCAGAAGATAGCCAACTTGTCTTGCCATTCAAGCGCCCCAAAACTATAGCTTTGAATAAAAATTTAAAACCTTCTAAGAAGCCGCAAAAGATACGAACTCATGCTTTCTATCTATTGTCATTCAACTGAAGCGAGTATGCCGTCTATGACACCGTGGACGCCTATGCCTCCGGTAGACCTTACTACTATTCTGTGGCTTAGCACAGGTCCTGCAAGGAACTTTATGTCGTCTTTGGTGACTTCTTTGGCGCCATGGACATATGCTCTGGCTTTAGACATGTAGAGAAACGCAAGGTCTGCCCTTGGGCTTGCACCCATGACCACGTGAATGTCTGTCCTTGTTGCGTTGACTATAGCGGTTATGTACTTTGCGACATCATCTGGTAGAATTACGTTCTTGGCCTGACGCTGCATTTCCAAAATGTCGTTTGTAGTTATGACCTTATTTACAGAAACGCGCTCTTCCCTTTCCTTTATGCGCAGCATTTCTGTTTCCTCGCTTTCGGAAGGGTAGGTAACATCTATCTTCACCATGAACCTGTCAGCGAGCACTTTGGGAAGAGGTTCTGTGCCCTCTATCTTTAGGGGGTTCTGAGTCGCGAATGCTGTAAACGGTGCTTGCAGTCTCATGTCGTTGCCACCTATTGTAACCTGCCTTTCTTCAAGAGCTTCAAGCAGCGCGCTCATCGTCTTAGGAGGAGCCCTGTTGAGTTCGTCAACAAGTAGAATGTTTGTGAAAATCGGGCCTTTTTTAAGTGCGATGCTGTTCGTATCGTCTAAATAGGTGTAGCCTATTATGTCTCTAGGCTCAAGATCCGGTGTGCCCTGTATGCGCTTGAAGTCCGCCTGTATTGTTTCGGCAAGGGTCTTTGTCATTGTAGTCTTTGCGACGCCTGGCACGCCCTCAAGCAGCGCGTGGCCATTGGCAACAAGGGTGAGGAAAAGGAGCTCGAGAGTTTCCTCTTTGCCTGCTATTCGCTTCTTCATCTCCGTCATTACGCTTTCGAAAGCGGCTTTAGGATCCAAAAAGACACCGAATAAATATCATACAAAAAAGTTATAAATGCTAGCATGCAAAGAATAATAGGAGGTGTGCTCATGATAGGAAAGGAGCGTAGCGAGGCGAGCATTGCAACGATTTACGACGCGTATGAGATACTCGACAAGAAAAAGAAAGATGGCGAGCTCGGTTACGAGCAGCAGCTTGCCTACGATCACATAGGCAAAATAAAGAAGCTGAGCAAGGAGAAGGCAGAGAAGCTCGCAAATGAGCTTGAGGAAGCTGGGCTCAGCAAAAAGGCAATAGCCAAGATTGTTGAGATAATGCCGATAAACGAGCTTCAGCTCAAGCAGGTTCTCATCATTGAGCGGAAGACTTTTGCAGAAGAGGAAATAAAGAAGATGCTTGACACTATAGCAAAATACCAAAAGTAGGTTTTATGCATTGCCGGTGGCAGGTATGGAAGAAAATGAAAAACATGAAGAATTGGAGGAGTATGCGATTGTGCTCGACTATCTGCCTACTGGCAAGTCTTCCTCTGCAAGGAGCATGCCTATGGCCCAGCTGCTAGGCGAGGCTAAATTCACGTTGCTTGAGGCTGTCGCGAAGGAGAACGTTGAAATAAAAATAGGCGAAAGGGTCTACATAGGCAAGGGCGAACGCGATAAAATTTCTCTCATAAAAGGTAGGATAGGCTACGACGCGCTTACAGAAGGCTCGAAGAAGGAGCTGCCGAACGCGATTGTGGCAATAATAAAAACCAACGAGAAGAAATTCGTAAACGTTTTCAACAACGCCGGGCCGCTCAACATAAGAGAGCATACGCTCGAGCTTCTTCCCGGAATAGGCAAGCGCCACCTCGAAGAGATACTCAAAGCGCGCGAGGAAAAGCCTTTTGAGAGCTTCGCTGACATAAGCGCAAGGGTTCCTCTGCTTCAGGATCCGGTAAAGCTTCTTGCAGAAAGGGTTGTATCAGAGCTCAAAGAGGAAAGCAGATTCTTTATACTCACAAGGCCTTATTTCAAAAAGTATTAGCTTATCTTTTCCAGATATTTCTGTGGCACTATGACCTTTTTTGTAGTGGACCTTGAAAGAGCCACGCTGACCACGTATGACGAGCCGCGCTTTTCCGCTATGCTGCCTACTCTGCCCCTGAAGCGCAGGCTTGGCATGTCATTGGAAGTGCCGCTAGGCACTATCGCAACTCTGTCGCCTATTGAAAACTCCTTTATGCGCTTGGCTATGCCCATTCTTGAAAGGCGCCTGTGCCTTGATATGTTCCTTGACCTGCCTGTAAGCAGGCCGTGAGAGCGCTTGCTCATAATAAGCACCAATGTAGAATGTATTTGCAGCGATATTTATAAATACTTTTCATGAGCCTAATTTCTGATTCAATGGCTAAGAATGTTGGTCTTGATTTCAAAGTCGAGAACATAGTCGCGAGCGCTGACTTGGGCATTGACCTTGATTTGTATGCGATAGCACGGGCTTCAGCCGATGTTGACTACGAGCCGGAGCAGTTTCCCGGCGCGATATGCAAAATACATGAGCCAAAGGCAGCCGTGCTACTTTTCAAGAACGGCAAGATCATCTGCACAGGAGCCAAGACCGAAGCGGAGATAAGGAAAGTGATAGACCAAGTAGTAAAAATAGTTAAGAATTACACTATTTCTTAAAGGAGCTTGCCGAGCCCACGCGATTGAGCGCCGCCTTATATATTATGTATAGTACTATCGCAAATGCGGCTATCGCAACAGAAGTTACCACTATGTTGCTCGTGGAGAGCGCATAGAAGCCGAAGAGCACAAGAACCGTGTCCCAAATTATTGAGCCTAGCATTGAATAGCCGTAGAATTTCTTCCAGGGCATGAGTGCGAAGCCCGCAGGAAAGTTTATAAGACCTCTTACCAATGGGATTAGCCTGGATATGAACACAGCAAATGGGCCGTTCTTAGCGAACCACGCGTCGAATGCGTCTAGCTGCTCCTTCTTTATGTGGAATATCGAAAGATGCTTGTATACGATGTCCTTGCCTATGAAATATGCTATATAATAATTTATGGCCATGCCGATGAGGCTGCTTGCATATGTTACAGCAAGCACAATGTAGAGGTTGAGCGTGCCCCTCGCTGCAAAGTAGCCTAGAGTCGGCAGCACGACCTCGCTCGGCACAGGCATGGACGCACTCTCAAGCGTCATCAGTATGAGTATCGCGTAGTAGCCGTAGGCGTTTACCAGGCTTGATATGGCGGCTGATGTAAGATGAAGCAGCGAGTATATACTGAGAAAGGGCATAGTATAATTTCATGCCCAAGCTTTTTATCTTTTTGCGCAGAATTCTCATTGCGCGCCTTTGACCGGTGCTTGCGCGACAATCACAGATGAAGGATATGCCAAAGGCGACAGCGATGGTTACAGCAGAGGCTACAA
>JAVZVY010000009.1:8957-14032 GCA_038878295.1 Candidatus Micrarchaeaceae archaeon
GTAATAAGGTTCTTTGAAGATACGGGCACGATGAAGCTGAGGGCTGATTCTTTTGATGATTTGTATCTGCTGCAGCGCATAATAACAGCGGGCGATGTTGTAGAGGCGAAGACCCACAGGAGGTTCAAATCTTATGAGGGCGACGTTGGCACGCAGAAGGAGGTCTTTGCAAGAATAAGCGTTGAGAAGATAGAACTCGACAAAGGCGCTCTTTCGTTAAGATTCACAGGCAAGATAATAAGCGGCAGGCCTGAAAAGTATGTAAGAATAGGAAGCTATCACACGATAACAATAAGCCCAAATGATGAATTCGAGGTGCAGAAGCCCCAGTGGAAGGGCTATATCTTGGAAAGGATAAGGGAGGCGGCGCTAGAGACCAGGAAGCAGAAGCTCGGAGTAGTAGCGCTTGATGACGAGAAAGCGACAATCGCGTATCTACGCGGTTATGGCATAGATGTCGTAGCTGAGATTTACAGCCATCTGAGCAAGAGGATGAACGAGAAGGAGTTTGCGAAGCAGCGCTCAGACTATTTCAACGAGATAATAGGTGCTATAAACGGGATGCAGACGAGCCACGTCGTCATTGCTGGACCAGGATTCACAAAAGACGACCTAAAGGCGTACATAGAAGAAAGCAATGCAAAGATAGAGAAAAACATCATATATGCATATGCGAGCAGTGCTGAGCGCTCTGGCATAAGGGAGGCGTTGCAGGACGAGCGCATAGCCAAGCTCTTCGAGAGCGAGCATCTCAAGCATGAGTTTGAGCTGCTGAATAAATTTCTGGAAGGGCTGAGGCTAAACGCATCATTTAGGGGCGTAGAAGAAGTCAGGAGGGCGCTTGAATCGTATGAAGCGGCTATAGTGCTTGTAAACGACGACATGCTCAACGATCAAAGCGTGCAAAGAGTTCTGGATGTGGCAGATGCACAGAAGGTCAAGATAGAGATATTCAACTCCGATGACGATGCAGGCATGCAGCTCAGAAGCTTTGGAGGCATAAGCGCGATACCGAAAAGCCTTCTTAGGAATTAGCTCTGCAGTCCTGAAGACTGTAAAACCTGCACACCAGGCGCGCAAATGTTTTCCCACATCACAGCGAAATTCGAGAGCCCTGAAGAAAACGTGATTGTGTTTGGCCCATATGGCGTGGCTCCCTGGCCGTGCCACGCAGATGAGAAAAGATTTGACCAAACAGCTGTAGTTGCAGATTTGTAATATATTGACATTGCATCGTCAGTCTCAATTGCGAAACTCGCGCTGCCGCCACTTGGAAAATAAAGAGTTGTATAAGCTATTGAAAGGGACGAGTTGTAAGGAGCAGAGCATGCTATATAATTATTGTTAAGGTATTGGGTTATCTGCGGGAAGGGCACGACACGCATTCCGAGATATGTAGCGCCGACGTAGCTTGACGTGCCATACGCGTAGCTGCCGTTGGTTACCCAATCGCCATTTTCCATCACCGTATAGTTAGTATAGGAAGCCGGCAAAAAAGGCTGACTCTGAAACGGCAGCAGCTGCTGGTTAATCGGGCTCTTATACGCGGTAACAGCAAATATGAACTGGTGCTTTGTTGAAGGCGTTGCCGAAAATGAACCGCCATAGGTTATCGGCGAAGAGCTCGCTGAGCAGCCCGCGCTTATTTTCGATATTGGTTGCGAACAATAGGTGGCATTTATTGAATAGAAACCTTGTATGAATGATCCTGGATGCGATGCGCCGGCAATTGGAATCTCGCATACGGCTTCCTGGCCTGGTTGGATCAGGTTCGGAGTGCATACGCCAACAGATTTAGTAGATCTTATAATCACTGTAATGCTGGAGACATTTATAGGCATGCTCTGGCCATTTGAGATGAGCATTGTTATAACAGAGTAGCTATTGCTTATGTTAGTGTAGAAAAGTAGCGCCGAGCAACTCGGCCCGCTATATGCGACGCACTGACTCGGCAGAACAGTCGTTGGAATTGATATTGTGAATACAAGCACGCTTATAACTATGCCAAGTATTATGAACAGGAAACCATAAGTAGTTAGGAATTCTATAGACGACTGCGCCTTTCTCGCAGTTGCGGCCCCAGCGAGCATGCAATCTAGAAGTATTTAAATAAAAAGTTATTTATATGAGTGATATAATTTGGCTAGGTTGTTGAATTTTTCTATTGCAACACGTCGAGGATTTGTAGAAGCCCTTTATGTTTATTGAAATGTCTGCCGAAGTCCGCAAGTTCCATATCGGAAACGCCGGCATCAGTTGTTTTACTGCCAATGCGACGTAACGTTTGACATGCTTCTTCGCAGGCCGTGACTCTTAGAAGCAATCCTTGCGCACGCAACGGCTATAGGTATTTTATTCTTTAGTCTGTATATTTCCATAGTGGTTGCCTTATTCTGGATTGCTTTCCTTACTATATGCAGAGGCTTGTCGTAGAAGAGAGAGAATGTAACCCCTGCTTTAGAGATTGGCTTTTATCTCGGATAATAAGCATTTAAAATTCGAAACCTGTCGCACTATTAGACAGCATCTTTAAATATTTTAAAATAGATTAAATTTTATATGGCCACTGTAAAATATGGCAAAGAATGGGCTACAGTAAAGACAGCATTTGAAGTCGTTAAGCCATCAACGCTTGATGATCTTTCGAGTGGTTTTCAGAAAACTGTCCTAGTAACTGATAAAGGCAATATAGAGTTGGATAGCAGGTATTTCTCTTTTCTCTTTTACAAAAGGCTCATAGGCCACAGAGTATGGAGGGTTGAGGAGAAAAACGTAGATATAAAATTTGCATTAGGAGGACTACAGGATTTCTTCAGAAACTATGAGTCTAACATCGGTATGTATCTTGAAGCTGGCAAAAAATATTATATAAAAAAGCTTGAGATGGTAAAGCCCAATGAAAATGGAATTTCTGCTGTAGGCGTCCATGCAACTTTCAAGGAATATGCTGTTAATAAGCCGAAGGAGGTTGACCTTTATCTGCTTCTCCAAAGCAACAAAGTGGCTTACGCAAAAAGGGCATTAAATTTCTTCGCAACTAGAATAGCAGAGCCGTCAAGGCTTCAGATAATGCCAGCGGCGAATATCTCACCTGTTATATATACAGAGGATCTGAATGATGTATTCATGAGCATAGACCCAAGTGATGTAAGAATCGAAAGCAACAAAATATACATGCTTACAGATGTGGGATTAAGCAACAACACAGTATTCATAAGGTATTCGGACCTTAATGGCAATGACTTTATATATGGCATAGAGGGCTATAGCGAGCAATCGAATGAAGTAACAAGAAGGGCGAAAAGCATCTATGATTACTTCAGAAAAAATCTTGACGGCAATTACAGATTCTTCGTCTCTGCTATAGATATTACCAACAATATGCTCGATTATATGGATACCGGCGGCCTTAGGAAGGTACTTCCAAGTATCTTCAGATTCGCCAAGGAGTATGATGAAATCAAAATATTTCCAAAGCAAAGATGGAATGAGGTAATACACATCAGCTTTGGCGAAAAAGCCATTACGTATTACCCTAATGTTGTGCCGTAGACTATGAGAATAATTTATGAGCCAAAGAAAAGAATGGGGCAGGTTTTTCTTGCAAACAGAGCGATAGCTGAGCTTGAAGCAAAGTACGCTAAGGGCAAGAACGTAATAGAGATAGGTTCTGGCTATGGTATTCTCACCGCTGAGCTCTGTCGCTATGCAAACCGCGTCGTAAGCGTCGAGAAAGATGAGAATCTTTACGCGCTGCTCAAGGGCGAGCTCCGCGAGAGGAATCTTACTCTGCTCAATAAAGACTTCTTCGAAGCCAGCGATGGTGAGCTTGGGCTAGGCTATGCCGATATGCTCGTTGCAAACATTCCATACGAGCTTTCTAGTAAAACGATAGATTGGTTATGCGTGCACAGGCTCGAGGCTATTCTCTGCGTGCAGAATGAATTTGCAGAGCGCATGCTTGCTAAAGAGGGCACAAAAAAGTATTCCAAGCTAAGCGTGGTTTCAAGGCTCATGTTCAACATTGAGAAGGTAGCTGAGGTAAACAGGAAGAACTTCAGGCCTATACCAAGGGTCGATTCGTGCGTAATTCACATGAAGCCCAATGGCACTGTGCTGAGCGAGGCAGAAATGAAAATGATAGGGTTCATGATGCAGCACAAGCGCAGGACTGTTAGAAGCGCCTTCGCAAGCATGCATGCCCAAGCAGGCCTTCCAAAAAGCAGGCTCAGACTTGTCGCCGAATCGCTTGGCAATGGTTCGGCAAGGGTCTTCACGCTCAGCCCTGCAGAAATACTCGCTACCGCAAGGCTGGCTTTAGAAAGAATATGACGGCTCTTGGATTTCCTTGAACATAAATGCGTTCTTTACCTTGTCCTTGAAAACCTCTTCGGCAGCCCTCGAGCCTTGTTGACCTAGGAGCGCCTTGTAATGCATAGGCGCTACATTCTTGGCCTTGATCGAATTGGCAGCATCAGCAGCTTCATTCACGTCCATTGTGTAGGTTCCGCCGATCGGCAGTAGGGCAAGATCCACGTTTATCCTCTTCATTTCCTCGATGAAATCTGTGTCTCCGGCATGGTAGATTGAAAAGCCGTTTGCATTTATTATGTAGCCCACCCAGCCCTTGGCCTTCGGATGGTTTTGGAGCCTTTCCTTTACGACGTTGTATGCGGGAACTGTTTTGAAATCTATTCCCAGCATGGACCAGCTCTCGTTCGGAGCAACTATCTTCCTATTAGAATATGGCAGTTTCTCTGCGACATCATTTGGCGCCACGAAGTACGTGTCGCTGCCCGCTATCTTCTTAATTGAAGCAATATCGAAATGATCGAAGTGCGGATGCGTTATGAATATGATATCTGCCCTCTTCATTTCTTTCTTTATGTTGAATGGGTCGATGTATACATTTTTGCCAGCTATTTCAAGATAAAACGACGCATGGCCAATCCAATGCACGAACTCGTAAGCCATAGCATCACCACAGATAGATTTTACCTGAGAAAGTTTTTATATCTGATTGTGGTATTTTAACATGGTAGAATGCCTGCTAGGAATTCTGTTTTGCAGTTTGC
>JAVZVY010000009.1:14132-28706 GCA_038878295.1 Candidatus Micrarchaeaceae archaeon
ATCCAATGCACGAACTCGTAAGCCATAGCATCACCACAGATAGATTTTACCTGAGAAAGTTTTTATATCTGATTGTGGTATTTTAACATGGTAGAATGCCTGCTAGGAATTCTGTTTTGCAGTTTGCGCTCCCTGTCTTGATTGCACTGCTTATTCTTGCATACGCAAATCTTAATCAGGCAGGCACTGCATTGACACATCAAAGCGACATTGCACATAATCTAAACATATCCCCCCTTGCAATTGCACATGGCAGCGGTGGCGGTGGAGGTGGTGGAGGTGCGTCCAGCTATTGCGTGAGCAGTGGATATGACTCTGAGACTTGCTATATATTGGATAACTTTTATACATCTTATTCGCAGCCGTCTATAAGCAGCAGCACCGAGCAATTTAGCAACTTAGACACGTCTCCGACAGCAGAAGTTAACGCTTACAACCAAAACAATGGGACATGGTTTCTAACATGCCCAGCAAAGCCTGAACAGAATCCAACAGACCAAGAATATTTCTACACAGGCTCTGTGCCATACGTTGCTGGCGCTGCATGCTTTCTGACGCCTTCCGAAACAAGCTTATACACGCAGACGACGCTGCCTACGCAGATAACATGGAGCGAATACAGCCTTGCAAGCGCTAGCGTAGAGCCAATGCAGGTGCAGAATGGCGCAGAGGCACCAAATATAAACCTGCTTGCATACTCGCCAATGGTAAACGGCGAGATTTCAAGCAATTTCCAGACCAATTCATATTTATTCCAGCAGATCCCGGCTTACGCGCAGAATGCCATATGGACATGGCATGCTGACTTTGCTGATTTCTCCAACATGCAGGTACCAGCATCATCATCATGGAGCAGCACACTGTCTTACACATACATAAACGGCGCAAACGTCTGCACATACAGCTATAATTACAGCGAAAACACGCTGCTCACAAGCGCGTCCAACTATTACATACCATTCAACGAGGTGCTGCCGAACGGTCAGTACAATACGTTCGATGCGAATGCTGTGCCTTACCTGCTTTATAATTTTTCAATGCCCTCGATAAACCCTGGCTTAACAAGGAGTGCACCTATGCTTAACCTTTCCTACGACACCCTTGGCCCGTGGAACTACTATACGCCTCAAAATTCTATAGACATGTTCCCTATAGATGTGGGAAGCAGGCTCTTTGTTAACTACAATGGCGTGCTGCAGTCCACGTCTCAGACGTGCCTGATAAGCCTGGGCGTTGGCAATGGTGGAAGTATCAACATATGTCCGCCGCTTGGCAGCATGAATAATGGGAATATCAACAATTTCATAAGTATACCTGGATGGAAGAGCGCGCAGATAAGCGGTCCCTTGGCCGTCGCTGCATTGCCCAACGATTATATTTATGTGCTTAATTATTCTAGCTCAGCCGATGAGTATTACATAAACGTGCTCAGGCTTGTTCCACACGGCTATTACAATACATCGAGCTACCAGCCGAGCAGCATCGGCAGCACCACGAGCAGCAGCGCATGGGTAAGCGAATGGGACAATTACTGGAGCAACATAATAGACATGCAGAATCAGAGCGTGTATCTGGTACAGTCGATAGGGCTCAATGATATAGCCAATCAAGTGGAAAGTGCTAACGGCGGTATCTACAGCGGCTATGCGCCAATTGGGATAGCAGTCGACTACAATGGCGACGTATTCATTACAGGTTCAACGCTGAATACAAGCGCAGGTGCAACCGAAACGGTGCTTGCCGAAGTGACAAACACAACCACAGGCCCGATACACACGAACGCAACTGTCATCAATCCAAAATTGCCTGTCGAATCTGAAATAGCGGTCTCGCCTACTGGAGGCATTGTCTTTTTGGCCAACAAGACGAGCGGCTATATACAGACCTTCAGCGGAACCAACTTCACTCAAATAGGTTCTATAGACCTGTCTTACAACAAGTACATAGGAGGCGAGAGGGTAGCCGAACTAAACATATCGAGCTACCTTGCTAATGGTGGCTTATACAACCAGTCCATGTCTTGGATACCACAAATTTTCAATAGTTGGAATTTGAACCCAAACTTCGAAACAGATAGCGTAGTATATCATCATCCACTTGCAATCCAGGACATAAATGGCTACCTATACGTGCTTGACCAGTGGACCGGCGGCCTCGGCGTTGTCGGACCAACGGCTCCTAGTTTTTTTTCATTAAATTACTATGACAAAGGAGTATTTTTCAACATACTGATGCTCAGGGTCATGAATGACACTGGCTATGATGTGCCAATAAACCCGACAAACTTCAACGATATGGTGCAGCAGGTAAGCTGCACAACTCCAGCCAGTATACAGAATGCCTGCATCATAAGCCAGGCTGGGGCAAACAGCGCATGCAGTGCGATAAACCAGGAGTGCACGGCGCAGCCTGTTTCAAGTTGCGTGACTGCACCAACTGCTGGGAGCAGCTTCATCTGCACAGGCACGTATACTGTATCGACTAAACCTCCGATTAGGTATCAGTGCGCACCACAGACACCTACAGCTATTGAGGCCTGCAACAGTGGCTATACCCTCGCGCAGGCAAACGCGCAGTGCCAGAAGATAGCACCGACGTGCTCTGCGCAAACACAAAACATATGTTACACTCCAGGCAGCACCTATGAATGCGTCGGCCCTTCAAAGACTGCCAAGACTTTTTACGCAACTTCCGCATTAAACCTAAGCGGTGAGTACCCGCCTTATGGCTGGGTTCTTTCGGCAAATGTCACTGCCGCAGAGTTCTCATGCAGCAAACTCAACATTTTTGGCAGCGATTTCTGTGGCTCATCAGCGAGATATCTTGCAGACAGCCCATATTCAGAAACATTTTCCATAGAGAATCAGCCAAGCAATTATTATGGCGGTTTTCCTCCTATTGGGCCGCCGCTTACCTTTGCCAATAGGACAAACGAAGATTATTACAATCTGGCAAATGTCACTATACAATGGGGATATCAGCCTAGCGGCCACTTGAGGTTCGACTACAGCTACCTGCTGAGTGGCATTGGATTCTCAGCAAACTACAACAGCACAATATACACTCTCATTCCAAGCACATCTGCATATTCACAGAATTCGCTTAGAAAAAACGGCGGCTCAGATTCTGGCTTATATCCTTTCCTCGTTACAACGAAACTGCCTGTTGAAAACTATACAAAGCTCTTTGGTGGCTTCTCGCCTTTCTCGTGCTATTTGGTCAATGGCTACGGCAACAGATGCAAGGCGATGCCAGCCCTGCAATACATGAGCAGACCAATATTTTCTGTCACCGACCCATTCAAGTACCTTGAGAGCATAGGCTCGCCTAGCTGGATTCTGACATTCAGCGGCTTGCTTTATTCGTCGCCCACTTCTACCGGCGGCATAAGCGCCTCTGGAGAATGCTCTGCAACTAAAATAACAAGCTGCAGCCAGTGCAGCAGCAGCACAAATAATTGCGCAATATGTCAGGTCTGCAACCTAGAGGAAAACGCGTACAACTCGCTGAACCCGAATATCATCTTCAGTGGGCCGACGCCGTTTATAAACCCACAGTCAAGCCTTACGAGCAAAATCTCTGGCTACCTTGTTGTGCCATATACGTACAATGTCATAGAGACCCAAAGCTGGACAAACTTCCAGCAGACTAGCGGCCCAGGTGCGCCAAACTGCACAACCCCGCCAGACCAGCAGTCATCCACAGATACAACTTATTACAGTTCAGCAATAGGCCAATCCTCGCAATCCAACCTGCTGACAGCGCCGCTTGAAGGCGGCTACAGCTATGCCCAATACAATGGCGGCCCAAGCTATTACATACCGAACCTTTCTGACATTGGCTTAATTATACCTCCACAGGTCGCCTTCAATATAGAGAATAACAGGATATTTGGCAGCGTGTAT
The DNA here is from genome assembly GCA_038878295.1 of Candidatus Micrarchaeaceae archaeon. Classification (GTDB taxonomy): domain Archaea; phylum Micrarchaeota; class Micrarchaeia; order Micrarchaeales; family CABMGC01; genus JAVZDR01. The sequence goes on from JAVZVY010000009.1 coordinate 18,038, forward strand.
GTAAATATGAGTTCGCCGGCATTCAGCAATATACAGTATGTGACCAACGCTACTCATGTCTTCAACTATTCAGTGACTAGCAATATATTTACTATGCCTAATGGCGCAAAGTTCGGCTATGATTATATATCTACTATGCTGCCAAACCAGATATACGGCGCTAACGCATACACAGCAGATACCCATGGCAGTACGTTTGTCACAGACCACAGCGCCCTGTACAACGGCTCTCAGATTATGCCTTTCATACTTTCTTACACGCTGCAGCAGAACATAATGCCGACTTTTGTAAGCCTCTTCGACTGGTATAAGGCAATAGCATACACAAACCCACTTATACTCAACATTAATGCCTCTACAGTTAATACTTATAATTATCAGGCTGGTCCAGAAAGCGCACTTGGCTACAACAGGCTCATATATGTCTTCAACGACAGGTTCAATAACACCTTCTACATGCCCATCGATGCTGACATAGCTAACATAACCACTTTGGATATGAGCGCTACGCCGAATGTGAGCATAACTAATGCGAATTCGACAATGATAACCATTACTGGGCGCGCCTATTATAATTTGCTTTACGGCCTCAAAACTGTGCCTCTGCAAAATGCGCCGATTTATCTCTACTATGGGAAGGACATAAACTACAATAAGACACTTAGTGCGAACGAAATCTCCCTCTGCGCATATTCACCTAATTCAATAGGCACAAGCAACTGCACGCTTGCTAATCCTATGTGGAAGGGTCTTACAAACAACGCGGACACAATTACGTATGCGCCAGCATACAATTCCAGTGGAGAATGTCCGATGCCACCGAAGAGCCTGATAGCCCCGGTTAACTCAGTTTACACCATGTGCAATATATATGGCGTAGATAATATACAGCAGTCTTGCCCGAACAGCGCGCTTGGCAACACCCAATACTGCATACCGCTGTATTCGAATGGCACAGGCATTTGCACGCCGCAACTTGGGCTCATGGGCATAGCTACTACAAACAGCCTCGGCTACTTCACGTTCAACACAGTTGCATGCGGCATAGAGCAGGGTGTGCCAATAATAGCAAAATTCTATGGCGAGCCTATTGAGCCTATAACAGTGACTCAGCCTGGCCTTGCACTTTCGGCAAACACGCTCACAATTGCGTCGCAGTCATTACCTAGAGAGTTTACGTTTACAGCAATAAATTATACATGGTCGCCGAATGAGACAGCAACAAGCGTAGATATAGGCCTTGCTGAGCTGAGCTTCGGCAACCTTGATGCGCTTATCGGCATTGCGCTTGTTGCAGGGCTGCTTGCAGTGGCTGCTATTGCTAGGAAAATAAGGCAAAAACGCTGATTTTTAGATAGCTTTTTATATTAGGAAATGCGTAATTATAATAGATGGCCATGCTGGCATTAGGCTTGGTGTTGCTGTCTGTTGGAGCAATAAATATGCTCATACCAATAATCATAATAATAATCCTCATAGGCGCAGCCGGAGCCTCAATGCGCGGAATGAGCATCTTCGATTTTTTTGGGGTTTCCGTGCTTTTCGGCATAGGCACTCACGGCAAGGGAACGCTGGCGAAAAAGAACGTTTACAAGATGGGTTATGGTGGCGGAAAGGGTTACGGATTTGGCAAGTTTAAGGCAGCATCCGCAAAGACGGCCAAAGTAACCAAAAAGAAATTAAAGACTAAGCTGCAGAATAGAAAGCAAAAAAAGCAAATCATAGCTGAGGCTAAGTCCATGGGCATGTTTCCAGTTATGCCGCCACAATCTGGGCTTAACCCGCCTCGAGGGGCGTCAAGCCCTTTGTATAAGACGAAGCAGCCGACCTTGGGCGCCCAGTCCAATACCACGCAGATTAAACCAAATACTTCTAACACAGTCAGGATGGCCATCAAAGGAGGCGCAAAGGTGGCCAGAATCAAGCTTAATCCAAAGTTAAATCCGACAAATCCGGTAAAAAGAGTTCTTGGCGCAGCTGTTGAGGGGATTAGCGCAGCGTCCTTGGCTTCAAGAACTTCATACATGAGGAATTACAGGGAGAAGAAAAGCGTGGCAGAGCGCTACGAAGGAGAAATTGACAGGCTCAAGATGGAGATAGCGCATAAAAGTTATTCTGGAGAAAGCACCAAAAATGAGGAGAAAGAGTTAGGAAACGCGATAAAAAGGAGCAACGCATTAAAAGGGGATCTAGAGAGCAATAAAAAAAGGTACGAACACGCTGCCACCTATGTAAGAAATAAAAAACTGCTCAACAAAGGCGTGGCTTCTCTCACAGGAGTAGGCGTAGGGCTTGATACAGCAATTAAAACCATGAAGATAAATTGGAATGGTGCAAATGCATACCCTTCAGCCAAGTATCAAGCAATAGACTTGGAAAGGGCAAAAGTTGCGAGAAAGATTTCAGGCGCAAGGAGAGTCGCAAATATAGACACTGTAGATGACTTAACAAAAAGTGTAACTCTTACGCTAAATGATATCACTGACGCTGCAACAAAAAACAATATTATGGGCACGGCTGGATTGAAAATTGGTGAGCGCGAGTTGAACGCCATAGATGGTGACAAGCAGCTATATGCGAGCAAGTCGATCACCGGTGAGGTTCTAGGAGAAAGAACTGGGCAGCGCCTGCGTGATTATATACAAGAGCATAGGAACGCTATGCAGCAAATAAAGACTGTAAACCCGCAACTTTACGATGCGATGCACAGAAAATGGGAAAATGAATTGAAACGCGCAGAGAAGTTTGTGAACGAACTCGGGCCTAGCCTGGAATCCGCACAGCTTGAAACCATAAGAAATATACAAGCGAGGCTTAGCGACATTAACAAAGCTGCCGGAGGCAATGTTGGCGCAAATGAACTAAACAAGCTAGCCACTTACAGGAGGTTGTACGAGTCTGGGCTCATTAATGAAGTTGATTTTGTCGCATATAGCAACCTTATTATAAGAGACCTGGTCGAAGCGTACAAGAACGAAGTGGCTAGAATAAGCTCTACAAATCCGAGCTTATACCTACGCCAAAGCAGAGAATGGGAAAAGGCCCTGAAGAAAGCGGAAAAACCACGGTCGACTTCAGTAGAGGGGTATTTCCTTAAGCTTACCAGGATGCACAAGTATTATGGTAAACAGCCGCGTCCGAAGTAGAACTATCAGATTAACCTTTTGAAGAAACGCTAATTTTCGTAGAGATTATTTTACGTTGAAGCGAATACAAAAAAAAGATTTTTCACATTTTAAATTTTTGAAGCCATTCGCCGCGATGCAAACTTCTTCACTTTTGAACAGCTCTCTGTCGAATATTCATTTTAATCTATTTAACATCTCGCCAAAGCGGATAAAATAAAAGAAACAATTTAAATTGGTTCTTCATTCTTCGTCTGTGTCGTCGCCTTCTACGTCTTCGTCTTCATTGTCGAATTCGTCGGTTTCGTCCTCGTCGAAGTCTTCTTCGTCTTCGTCATCTTCGTCGTCCGCTACACTCGTCATTTTAACACCTTGTCGGCTTAAATCTCATTTTATTTAATCAGAAAATTATTTAAAGATATGCACACAAGGGTTATAGAGGGCTTGTAGCTCAGTGGCAGAGCGTCCGCTTTGCAAGCGGGAGGTCGCGAGTTCGAATCTCGCCAAGTCCAATGGTGTTAAATTGCTCTGGCTTAAAGGCATTGTTGCGCTTTTTATCCTCGCCTTTTTGCAGCTCTTTGTAGCCGTACACGCTAGTCTATATGCGCTGAGCGGAGCCAATTCAACAACCATGATAAGTTCGAATATTTCGTCAACAAGCCCGGCTCTAGTGTTCGAGAGTAACGCGACGAACAATCTTGTTGACTGCGATGGCCATGGCATAAGCTCAACCGTGGCTGTAATATTTGGAAATAATACTTACAACAACACCGTAGTAAACTGCAGCATAAACGGCGCCATAGTGAGCATGCACAACGCGCAAAACAATCTGATAAACGTGAGTGGAACGTACAGTTTAGATTTTTATGGAAACGGCTCGAACGTTGGCCTCGGAAACTTCGTGCACCTGCTAGTCTACGCTAGAGGCACAAACTTTTCAGTTGCTAGATTCATACAGATAATGCCAAAGGCGCTAATGGGCATGCCGTGCAATCTTATATCGATGGCTACAACAAAATCTTATTTGGAGAATTGCATAAAGCCATTCAACTACACCCTGCCAAGATTCGGCATTTACTATCCTAACACGAGCAGCAACGGCTCAAGCTATTTCCCGGTAGAAGCCGAGCAGATTTACAAAAACAAAATCATAAACTTTGATCCATACGTGCTTTACTCACCCTATTTGGGATATGATATGGTTTCTTTCACGTACTTCGACGCGACTTCGCAGTCGACATTCAGGCCAACGTACATAATGCCGCTGATCTATCCGTACGAGATATTTCCGGCTTATAGGGATATGCACATAAACTTTACCATAATTTTCCACAACTATACGAGATATTCAAAATTCAGGCTGCTCAACGGCTGGCAGAACGATCCAAACAACACGCTCGCTGCGACCTTCTACAATCTTACAAACGGAACGTTGAGCTACGACGCGGGCGTGCTAAAACCAGGTTTCTACCAAAACATACTCTTGCTTGACACGCCGTACGAGCATGAGAATTCAACAACGCTGGAATATTCAGTCGGTCTCAGCTACTGTGCAGACAACAATCCAGGCATTGTTGAAAGTGGCTATTACCCTTTTGCCTACAATTCGCTCAGGGATGTCAACGTTTTTTGGTTTAGCAGTAATCAGTGCTCTCTAGGCGTGAAGATTTCCGCATCAAACGTGACCGTAAACTGCATGGGCGGTAGTATCAACGCCACAGAATACGATTTTGAAGTGTACGGTTCAAGTAATGTAACCATAGAGAACTGCGTAGGTTACGGAAGGGCTCTTTATGCATATAGCTCTAAGGTAAATCTTACGAACGATACGTTCATAGCAAATTCTGCAAACCAGACTGCTATCGTGGCAAATCTATCCACAGTTTCATTGCATAGCGTAAACTTTTTCGGATACGCAGATACTTACACAACGGCCAATGGAACTGTTGTCGGCATCGGTTTTACAAATAACGCAACAAAGGTTCAGGCTACAAAGCAAATGGTTGAGCTGCAAACCGGCAATACGCAATACCAGGTTCTACCTGCTGAAGCGATGGTAATGCTTGGCGCATATGCGTGCGTTTTAATACTTGTTGTTTTATTATATTTACTGGTTAACAAGCGCTAGGCGCGCCAGATGATTTTATGCAGGGACTCGATCCTAGGGAAATAAAAAACATGATGAAGCAACTAGGCATAAAGAGCGAGGAGATAGCCGCAAACAGAGTCGTAATTGAGGGCATCGAGAAGGACGTAATAGTGACCAATCCGCAGGTAGTACTGATGGATATGCAGGGCGTCAAAGTATTCAACATCAGTGGCAATGTCGAGGAGCGGCCAAAACGCCTGGATATTGAAATAAGTGATGCGGACGTACAGTTTGTGAAGGAGCAGGCTGGCATAGAAGACGATGAAGCCGCAAGGCGCGCGCTCGAAGAAAGCGGAGGCAACATAGCCGAAGCTGTGATGCGCCTAAAGAAAAGCAGTGCTAGTACCTTATAGAATAGACCTGCGCAAAAGGCACGCCTCTGATCCTCTTCACCTCCTTTTCCTTTACTATTTTCTTTTCCAAGAAAATGCCGACGGCGCGCTTTCCCACTATGTTTGCAGAATAGATGTCGCTTATGTCTATCATGCCTTTCAGTTTTTCTTCATCAACGAGCTCGCCCTTATAGAATTCTGCGTACTTGTCAAGATCGAGCTTCGCGTTTCCGTCAGAAAGAGTTTTCCCAAGAAGTTCTTCGTCGCAGAGCGCTATGATGCTGCCGTTTTCTGTATCATATTTTCTTATGTATATCATAGACTAGCCATATTTGTACAGTAGCACAGTAGTGCTGCCGTAGAGCGCAGCGTACCACGCCAGCCAGAATGCGCCCGCGATGTTGTTTCCGAAGACAGCGACGGCGGCAAGCATTGCGAGCAAAGAAGCAAATGAAAATTCAACAAAAGAATTTTTAAGCACGTTTCTGAAATTGCCCTTCACGTTATGAGATTTAACCCATGATGGCGACCACGATGGAGCGATGCGGAATATCGCAGCCAAGGCCGCTTCGGCTCTTGTGAAAGCGACAGCGAAATTAAGAAGCATGACCATGAGGCCGTACTTAAACGACTTGAAGTATTCCCTAAGCACGAGCAGAGGACCTATCAGGGAAGTGAATGCGAGAAGCGTAAAGAATGCACTTAAGGCTATTTGGGACTGGGATGGGTGCAGTATCGCGCTTATGCTGAGCGAGCCCATAGGCAGGCCGGAGAAAACTATCGCTATTGTAAGTATCGTAAACGCGATCATCATTATTGACAGGTAATTGAGCCCGAATCCATGGGCAAGATAGTCTATGCGGTCCATCATCCTGACGTCCTTGGAGCCGATGTTTTTTGTGCAGTAGGCCATGAATTCTGTGCCGCCGTAGTTGTAGCGCCATTGCTGCTTAGCGAATGATGTGAATTTGCTCATGGGCCTGCCAAATGCATAGACTTTCGGAATGTAGACGCCTTTTACGCCTTTGAGCTTAGCCTTAAACGAAAAGAATGTATCCTCAAGCACAACTTCTGGGAAACCGCCAAGTCTGACTATCGAGCTGCGCCTTATCAGGGCGCATGAACCAGCATATATAAGCGTACCGTTAACAGACCTTGCTGGCTGTATGAACTTGAAGAAAAAGCCATTAAGCAGGTTTATTGAATTCGCAAAGAAGCTTCCAGAAGCGTAGCGCTTCTCAGTCTGCACAAAGCCGACGCTCTCGTCGCTGAAATACGGAAGCAGGTCCTTAAGGAAATTCCGGTTTGCAAGATATTCGTCAGCATCGAATATTGCTATGAACTCTTCGTTCGAATGCTTTAGAAAATTGTTAAGCGCACCAGCCTTAAAGCCTTTCCTAGTGCGCCTATGCATGTACTTTATGCCGTTTTGGGCTGAGAATTTTCTGAGCTCATTTACAGCAGTCGCATCAGTTGAGTCATCAAGAAGGTATATGTGCATTTTTTCTTTCGGATAGTTCATGAGCTTAAGTTTGCTCAGTGTATTTTCTACGAGCTTGACATTTTCTTTATATACTGGCACCGCGATGCCGACGCTTGGGAAATAGCTAAGCTGCTTGACGCTGGGCTTGCTCATATGATTTTTGAATGAGCGTGATTTATAGTACCAGACTGCAGTAATCGTGTTGTACGCCGCCGCTATCAACGCTATTGTGAGGAAGGCGGACCCTATTATAATTATATTTATGCTGTTAACAGTTGCCAGCAGATAAGCTGCAAATGAGATGCTGAGCAATGAGGAGAATATTATAAACACAGCAACCAATAGCCTTCTAGCGTCATTAAGTACCAGAACCTCACCCGACAAAATAACGTGGTAGCTTCAATTGTGTATCAGCTTTGAGACTATTCACTATGAAACTTTCGGCGTATGTTTTAAACCAGTTAAAACTTCTTACAGTGCCCTTTGAATCTGGAGGAGTTCGAAACTTGTATAGCATTCTAGAGCCCATAGCACCATATCGCAATCAACATTTATATATTTATATACGTATATTAGCGTGGCACTGTAGACCTGGCACCGCATCAATGCGATATCTATTCTTTGCAGTGTGGAGTCAATAAAAGATAAATAAAATAAGTTTTTATAATCATCTGTTTATTTATGCATGCAGGCGATTTGCTGGTTACAAAGTATGCTTATTTTACTTCAGCACTTCTGCTTCTTGGGCTTATTATGCTTGCCTTTATATATCATGTAAACGGCCCTGAGTGGGACCTTATAGCACATTACCTCAACTCAAAGAGCATAGCCAATGCTGGCATATACGCCAATGCCGCCCTTGCGACTAACAACTATGGCACGATAGAAGCTGCTGGCATCTATTTCGAGGACTTCAGGGCACCGCTGAGCTCTCTTGTCATGCTTCCGTTAACACTCCTAAATTCAAGATATGCGCTCCTCGGCTATGTGATGCTTGTTTACCTGCTGCTCATCTGGGCTTCCACGTACCTTGCTGATGCGCTGGGAATGAACAGGCTTGTGACTTACGCTGCTTTTCTCAGCCCCTATCTGCTGTATTTTGGCTTCATAGTCAATGGCACAGAGGCGTTATCGGCTGCGCTTCTTCTCTTCGGGCTCGGTCTCATTTCCAAAAGGAGCAGCTATGCAGGGATTCTATTTGGCCTTGCGGCGCTCGCCAAATACCCTGCAATGATATTCTTCCCCCTGCTGTTCCTCCTTAGGAAGCCTAAGAAGATATTTTATGCTTTCCTGCTCGAGGCAATAGTCATACTGCCTTGGCTGCTTTTCAACTATGACGTTTTCGGAAACCCGTTGGCGAGCTATATGAACGCCTTCGATATTGCGCTCATTACTCCTTTTGAGCCCCTGTATCTCGGAACTATACTAAGCGTATTCTGGTATCCTGCACTGCTCTGCACCATTGCAATTTTGCTATTTTACATGCTGAGATTCAGGCTAAAGCCAAGAATGCGGGAAAAAATATTCATTCCGAAGAGCATGGCCGGAGAGATTGTCATTGGCTTTTTAGTGATTTCAATAGTCGAATTCATGCTCGTCGGCTGGCATTATGATGTTTTCTCGCAATCGCGTTTCGGCTACCTCAGTTATTTTGGGGTATCGCTGGCGGCTGCGTACATGCTCAGCAGGATTAACAAAATACACAGACGTATTTATGGATTAAACCTTGGAAACCTTCCGTTTGTAGTAGCGGCAATCTGCTTCATCGTGCTAGCGTACTATGCATTTGCATTCCACTCTTCAATGGCATACTACAATTACGCATTGTACAACACAAATGGCGCGGCTTCGGTCTTCAGCTATGCTAAGAGCGAGCTTTATGCACTTGGCTACGGTAACTGCAGTGTGATATCAAATGCCTGGGTGCCTATGAAGTATGTTGGCGTCAATGCTTATATGCCGCAGTATTACGGCATTGATGAATCGCAATATGTAGTGGTCTCGTTCAAAAACGTCAATGTAAAACCGAAGATAAGCGGCTATATCAATGAATCCAGGCCTGTTTTCGAGAGCAAGTATTTTGAGATTTTGGTCCCAAAAAACCTGACATGTTGACAGCTTTATTAAGGCAGTCAGCACACGCGCGCTAACTTTATCAAAGTAGAAGGTTATCAGTCCAAAGCAAGCTGGCACAGCCTGCTAGGAAGAATGTCACTTTCTGTAAGCATCCTTGATTTCCTTTGGGCTGCGGACGGGGTCTTGCCTCCTCAGCAACTCAACGAACGCTTTATATGGATCAACAGCCTTGCCGTTAACAACCTTGCACTCAGCTTCGTTGCTGGCAAGGCCACTTGTTTCGAAGATGTAGTAGTGCTTGCCTAGAGTCTCCTCCCTAGACGAAACTTTGTCAAGCGATATGGGTATTTTTGGAGTGCGTTCTGAATCATGCAAAAGAGCCTTATCAGCTGATATTATCTTGTCTACAATCTTTTCACCCTTGTTTGCAATGCCTTCAATCGTCCTCATCTTTAATAATTTGCCGATTTTAGTTTCAGACAGAAGTGTTGTAAATCTCCATATGAGTGTGTAAGAGTTGCTCCTTGCAAATAACTTTTCTATATCTTTTTCAACCTTCTCGAGTTCCTTTGCACGCTTCTCAAAATATCGGGCTTCCTTGCGCACATCGTGCGCGGTACCGCTGATTAGCGGCAATGGCAATGGCATTGAAGCTCTCTTCTTAGATTCTCTCTTCTTGGAGTTATAGTCTATCCATGCTTTTTCAGCGAACCGAGCAAGCGTCTTGCGCGATTCTGATAAGGTAGTGGGTGTTTTGACCTTTTCCACAGCCTCTAGCATGCGTTGTCTAGCTTTGTAATAGCCACTATTGAAACTATTTTTTTCGATTTCTTCAGCTATATAACGACGAATTTCGTTTATGCCTGTGAGCAGATCATTCAATTTTCTTTCAAGCCCGTCGAATTCTTTATAATGGAGGTTTCCTAGATGGCCGAGTATCTTTCCTGAGATGTCTGTCATAGAGTCTTGCGGTCTTTTTAATCTGCCAAGGGCTTCCAAGATGCTTTTATGCTCTGAAACTATCTTCTTTTCCAAAGCACCGGTCTTCATCTTACGGATTGCTCTGCCGGAATTGGGCACTGACTGATCTGTTGTTACATAATCTTCTAATTTAAGCGGCATACAACCTCCATCTCCTAATTTTATATGTAAATATTACATTTATTTTTATATTTAAAGGTTGTCATTTATTTAATTTTGTTGAGTAAATTTATGGATTTTGCAAATAGCGCCAGATGCACCTGAACGCGTCAGGTTTATGCGCCTAAACGTGGCAAGGTATAAAAGCTTCTGCTGCCATACTTTGTATGCGTTTGGGCTAAGGCTTTAGTATGCCCAAATGCACGTGCCGGAGTGGCAGAACCAGGTTAATGCGCCAGAAAGTGGCGAAACTCGAGATCTGGTTGCCTTTGGCAATCTGGGTTCAAATTGGCTTAACGCCATGAATCTCCCAGCTCCGGCGCCATTTCAGCGACGCTTGACATGTCTTGCTTCGTAAATTCAT
>JAVZVY010000010.1:0-26869 GCA_038878295.1 Candidatus Micrarchaeaceae archaeon
AGAAAGTGGCGAAACTCGAGATCTGGTTGCCTTTGGCAATCTGGGTTCAAATTGGCTTAACGCCATGAATCTCCCAGCTCCGGCGCCATTTCAGCGACGCTTGACATGTCTTGCTTCGTAAATTCATTTGCAAAAACAGTCGCATACGAGCCTGCTGGCAGTGAGAAGCTTAGTATCGATTCCTCCCCTCTATTTTCATACGAGAAATCCTTGAACTTTACTAAGATGGGGCGCAGCGATCCCTTCATGCTCAGTTCAGGCATGCTTTCTATCTTGAACATCTCTGCGTTTATGCCAAGCGCATCGATTGCGGCTTTCTCATAGCTGCTCAGCTTCTCTTTTGGCGTTTCGTAACCAATCAGATTCCCTACAGGGACGCATGTGCCAGAAGACCGATCACATGGAATGGTAATGTCTGGAAATCCATAGGCGTTTAGACCGCAACTTTCAAGCTCATTCTCAAAATCATTGCTGCGTATTCGCGCCTCAAGAGCTGCGTTGAATATTATGTCTTCTACAGAGTGTATAAACATTATTAGGAGCCCTCTTGGCAGCAGTCTGAGTGCATTGGCAAAATTTCCGTATTTTGATATATACGAAAGCATCTTGCGCTCGTATTTTAGGTATTCTGGGAAATAGCCTGCAGCTGCCGCAAAATCTTGTTCTTCTGCGAGCCTTCGCCTGGCATCTACAGCTTCGCTGTTGATTTCATTGTCTGTTGAAGTCAGAAACGCCATAACGGCTTCCTTAAAATTGCCATTTAGGATGCTTATGCCTATCCTGAAGTTGTTACCCCTTGATCCGAATCTTTGCATGCCGAAGTAATTCGGCATTTGGCCGTTGAGCTCAGACAAAATGCGCATCACGCGCTTTTCGTCTAATGGCCTGTCTATTGCGATAGAAAACGAATTGCCAAGAAGATCGCCTAGTCCTACACCTGAAGAAGACTGCCACGCACCGTTTATTTCTATGTCCTTTATGCGCAGCCCAGCAAGTGCGCCAGAAGAGATTCCGAATATGCTTGCCAACTGCACAGAGGTAGAAAGCCTGTCTTTCATGCCGGCGTAGCCTATAGATTTTACACCTCTGCCGAACCTTCTGGCTATGGCGGTGAGCGCCTGTATAGTGTCCCAATTTTTCTTCTGCAGTATAAACCTGGCAAAACCGCCTTCCTTGATGTCCTGCTCGCCAAGCTCGTCGCTTGAATAGTGCCTGCCAGGCTCGAGGAGTATGCCGTTTTGCGTTATTTCCTTGACTACGAATGTGTCTGCGCCTTTTTTTATTCTACCTCCGTTTCCGGCTGTTTTTGACAATGGCAGCATCCGATACGCCTACGAAAATGCCACTTTATAAGCGAGCATTTGCATGTAATTTGCTCTGAACAACTATTTAGTAGTTGCTGCAGTGCACGCTGCAAATTGCAAGAAGATTATGCAAAATCGTGCTCGTGAACTTGAGCATGGTGCAATTCATTTAAAAATATGATTTTTTCAGGGTATACTGCTAAAAACCTTGCACGCATAATAAATATCGTGATGTGTTGCATCAGCAAGAGTCGTTTGTTGAAAAGGTAATATACAAGATAGTAAAGAAGCACATATCAGGCTACACGATGGATTCTTCTCTTAAGAAAGCTCTTGACTTCAACAAAAAGAATATAGGGGCCACAATAACGTTTCTGAGCAGCGTGCCCTCAGACCAAATAAAAGCCAATTATGTAATAAACACCTACACGCAACTTCTTAGGGAGATAGCAAGAAGGGGCATAAATGCGAGCGTGCATGTAAGACAGCTTAGACTTGGATACGATTCACCAAATGGGCCTAATGCAATTGGAGTAAAGCGCATAACCGAAGCTAGCAAAAAATATGGGGTGCCGATCTGGATTGATACAGATCCAAAAATAGCGGAGAATCCTGAGATGCAGAAGGAATACGAATCAGTCGGCAAAGTATTCAATAGCTATGCAGCCGCTATCCAGTATTTCAAGAAAGGTGGCAAGGCTGATAGTGTAATGATACCGTGCGAGAAGGCCAACGACGGCGAACTTAAGAAGGAGGATGTTGCGGATTTTTTAAATGCGATAGAGAAATTATGCTCCTATTCGAGAAGCGTTGTGCTGAAGCTGCCTCCAAGCAGCATATTCAACAAAATACTCAAGAATGGCAGCAAGTACAAGAAGGCGCTGTCAATCGAATTCCCTCTTGGATACAGTGAGAAAAAGGTTTTGAAAATAGCAAGGGAAGGAAGCGCGCGGCTCAGCGTTTATATACCATTCGGCAAAGACTGGATAGGATACGCTATGGAAAGCGTTCCGGAGGGCTACATAAGGTCTATTGCAGGCAGACTGCTCAGAGGGAAAGGTGTTGGAAGTGACTAATAGCAAAAACACAAAAAACGGAGATGCCGATGGCGTTGGGGGGAATGGAAAGGTCTATTTTGTCACAGGCGCCGATGGAAGAATAGGCAGAACCCTTATTCCGTTTCTTCTCAAGCACAGCACGAGAGTTAATGCGCTAGTGACAAGCAAGAATAGGATACTTAATCTACCTCGGGGTTCCACGCCTTACGTTGGCACGCTCAATGATACCGCAGTGCTTGATGAGGCATGCGCTGGCGTCGATACAATATTTCACCTTGCAGGCAACGTAAGCTCTTACAAAAGCCCGATAAAGGAGCTTATAAATTCGAATGTCACTGGGGTAAAGAACGTTATCGAAGCCGCCGAAAGACACGGCGTAAAGCATTTCATATTCGCTAGCAGCATAGACGTATATGGAAGCAACAGAAAGGACGTGCTCACGGAGAATTCCAAACTCAGGCCTACGGACCCTTATGGATATAGCAAGATGCTAGCCGAGGATGCGATAATCGGATTTAAAACTGTGCCATACACAATTTTCAGGATTGCAACAATATATGGGCCTAACTTCGAAGGTTCATTCTTCAAGGTTTTCAGCGCAATAAAAAGCGGAAGTGCAAGGATCGTGGGCAATGGAAAAAACCGCATGCCCCTCATACACATATACGATGTTATGCAGGCTTTCATGCTTGCCGACAGCAAGGAGGCAAGCAAGTACAATATATATAACCTCTCCGATGGCAACATTTATACCCAGGAATATTTGTTCAATCTTGCCGCAGATTTGCTTAATGTGCCAAGGCCAACCAAAAGGATAAGTTTGAAGTTTCTCGCCAAGCTGCTTGGCAAGTATAAGGGCCTTGACAGCGATGAGCTCAGATTCCTCTTGAGCAACAGAACGGTCGACATAAGCAAAATAAAACAGGAATTAGGCTTCAATCCGCTAGTTAACATAGTTGATGGTGCAAAAGAAATTATTAAAAAGTTCTCTGAGAGATAGTGTTTTGTGATTTTATGAAGATAGGAAAAACTGAAAAATATATACTAGACACGCTTGAAAGCAAAGGAGCAATGATATTCATGCTTATAGATCCAGTTGATTACAAGACTCCTGACCTTGCGGTAAAGACGGCACTCGAAAGTGTAAAGGGAGGATCTGACCTGATACTTGTAGGCGGCAGCATAGGCGCCCAGGGCGAGCTCCTTGACTATGTCACAAAAGGTATAAAGGACGGTGTCGATGATGTGCCGGTGATACTTTTCCCGGGCAATATAGCAACGCTTACCAGATACGCTGATGCAGTATATTTCATGTCGCTGCTTAATGCAAGAAACCCCTACTGGATAACGCAGGTTCAGATGCTCGCTGCGCCTATAATAAAAAGGCTCAACATAGAGCCGATACCTGTAGGATACATAGTCGTTGCTCCTGGCGGAACCGTCGGTTGGGTCGGCGATGCTAACCTTGTACCTCGTGAAAAACCTAAAATTGCTGCTGCGCTCGCAATGGCTGGCGAATACCTTGGCAACAGATTCATAATTACAGACGTTGGCTCAAACCCTAAGCTGCAGCACTCAGGGCCGGTGCCAAACTCGATAATTAGAGCCGTAAAAGAATCGATAACGGTGCCGTACATAGTTGCTGGAGGTATAAGAACTGTAGATAAACTGAGGGAAGTTTACAGGGCTGGCGCGGACATGGTTCAGATAGGGACCGCTATAGAGCAGGCGAGCGATGCAAGAAGGATTACTGAGGCTTTCGCGAGAGTTAAGAAGGAAGAGGGTGCGAGAAAGCTTAAAAATGGTTGAGCCTGATGCGCGAGATAGCTTCTGTTGAGCTAGGGGTTATTTCGACAGAGATCGGAGAGCTGCTCGGTTGCACGCTTTCAAAGTTCTATGATCTGGGCAATGGCGCTTTCAGGTTTTCTTTTTCTTCTAGAGATAAAAGTGGCACTGTCTATTGCAAGCTGCTGCGCACGATAAACTTAACCTCATTTTTGGAGGAAGCTGGAGAAGCGACAAACTTTGCAATGGCCATGCGAAAGAGAATTCTTGGCGCAAAGCTCGCCTACGTGAGGCAGTATAGGAGTGATAGGATTCTGATCTTTGGGCTTGATGATGCAGGAGGCAAATATGAACTCGTGTTTGAGATGTTCGGAAAAGGCAACCTGTTGCTTTTGAAGGAAGGTTATATCGAGCTTTGCTATAGGATAGTAAAACAGAGGGAAAGGGAAATAAGACCAGGAATAGCTTACGCTTTCCCTAAAGGCGGCAGCGCACTTACTATTGATGAAATAGATTATGATGCAGCAAAAAACGCTGCAAATGCTATGTCTGCGACTGGAAAAAAGCTAATAGCTGCATTTGGAAGCTATTTCAGCTTTGGGCCGCTGTACAGCGACGACATAATGAGGAGGGCTGGACTCGATCCAAATGCAGACGCTGCGTCGATAAAAGGCCACGAGGACGATCTTGCCGAAGCAGTAGTCGCATTCAAGGAAAAGCTGGCAAATGTGTCGCCGCGCATTTACATTGATAAAGGCGGTTTTGCTGACTACGCCATCTGTGATATCTGGAAGTATTCAGGCCTGGATTACAAAGCATACAAAAGCCTCAGCGAAGCTTTGGACGAATTCTACCTAGCAGAAAGAACAAAAAAAGGGCCAGATGACACAGGGAAGAACAAAGTAATCGAGATCAAGGCCAGCATGCAAAAACAAGAGGAAATAATCAGGGAACTTGAGGCAAGCGAAAAAAAAGACATGGAAATCGGCAACAAGATATTTGAGAGGATGGACGACATAAACTCGCTCATAAAGGAAATAAACCTCCTTATAAAAAAGAGAGAAATCAGCAGTAGTATGACCATTGGCAATATAAAGGTAAAATCGGTAAACCTTAAAGAAAAGAAAGTCACAATAGATATTGATTGAATGCGCATAAAAGTCACAATACTTGGCACCTCCGGATCGACGCCTTCAAAATCAAGGGGTATGCCCAGCGTAGCGATTTCATACGAAGGAAGCATATACCTTTTTGACTGCGGGGAAGGCACGCAGATGCAGATGCTTAAATATGGTCTGAATATCGCAAAGGTTGATGCGATTTTTATAACGCATGTGCATGGCGATCACATAATAGGTCTTCCGGGCCTTGTGAGGTCATTGTCTCTCAACCATAGATCAAGGCCGCTTTCCATATTCGTGCCAAAAGGTTCAGAGAACGTGGTTCGAAACCTGCTTTCTTTCGACAAAGCGCTTATAGCGTTTCCAATATTGGTAAACGGCGTAAAGGCTGGAGTCGTGATGAAAAATGAGACGATTGCCATAGAGGCGTTCAAGCTAAATCATACCATAAAGACTTACGGATACATATTTAGAGAATTGGACAGGAGAAGGTTCATTAAGAAAAAGTGCAAAGCTTTGGGGATAGAAGGCAAAATGTTTTCGGAGCTCCAGTCTAAGGGCAGCGTGGTTGTCAAGGGAAAAAGGATAGGCATAAAGAGCGTAACATGGCTAAAAAAAGGAAAGAGGATAGTATACGCATCTGATACAAGGCCTACAAAAGAGACTGTGAAGGTGGCAAAGGGCGCAGACCTGCTCATACATGAGTCAACGTATACCGAAAACGAAAAAAAACTCGCAGTTAAAAGAAAGCATTCTACTGCGCATGAAGCCGCAGAAATTGCGAAGGAAGCTGGAGTAAGCAGACTCGTGCTTATGCACATAAGCACAAGGCATGCCGATCCGCATGAGCTTATTAAAGAGGCGCGCATAGTTTTTAGGAATGTAATAGTGGCGCATGACGGAAGTAATATATTTGTTTGATTCCAAATAACAAGAGAGGAGGCATCGTCTAGTGGTAGGACGGCAGATTGACATTCTGCAAGCAGGAGTCCGATTCTCCTTGCCTCCATGCCCATGTAGTCAAGTGGTGCGATGGCCAGATTCATGGCTTGGCATGTTAAGTATTTCAAAGCTTATCCGAAGGAGAGAGGTCGGTCAGATTTGATTGAGGAAGCAAATGAGGTCAGCGTGGGGAACGCCCTTTTGGTCTTCTTAAGCTTTGAGAAATCCGATACTTCAAAACCTGTCGAAATTGTTGACAGAACTTCAGATGAAATAATCAGGATATGCACGAATTTGGGCATCGGCACTATTGTGCTCAATCCGTTTGCCCATCTCTTCGGCGACCTCGCGAACGCACAGGACGCGAGCAGAATGCTTAACGATCTTTACAAAAAACTCAAGGATAGGAACTTTGAAGTGTATAAGCTGGCGTTTGGGATTTTCTACGAGATAGAGCTTAAAGCCGAAGGCCACAAGCTTTCTAGGATATCCAGAATAATATCAAGCTAAACCTTGCTCAGCCTTTCCTGTATCTCTGCCGGGCTCAGCTTTGTAGTAAGCAGTGGTATCTTCTCGACCTGAGCAATCTTTATTGCGAGCTTGTCAACAGAGTCAAGATTGCACATGGTTACTATCCTTGGCTTGATTGGCGCAACCCTTATCACTACCATAGGCGACCTCCCCGTGCTTACCTGGTCGAATATGAATACTCTTTCTGTTGTTGAGCCGAACAGTTTCGGATATTCGTTGAGGGGTATTTCTATTATCACCCTTAAGCTGTCCAGAATTGTATAACCAAATATCTTTATAGAATCCAAGTAATTAGGGTTCGCAACTATTTTTGCGTCTATTATCCTTGCGAAATCGACCCCACTAAGAGGAGCAGAAAAGTCATGTATCGTGTATGGCGGTTGTTCCGATTCCGAAGGCTGAAGCACAACAAGCTTCTCAAGATTTTTTGCTACGTTGCCGCCTTTCTGGGCGTCTATCTCCACAAGTGCCGTAACGAGCCTCTTTACCACGTTTACGCCTGGGCTCTGCCTCCTATTGCTCTCGTAATCGCTTATTGTGGAAGCCGAAAGCTTCAGGTATTTTGCAAGTTCTATCTGGCTTATATTAAAGAGTTCACGCCATTTCTTCATAGTGCCTCCAGGATTCTCTGAAAGTGTTATTTCCCCAGCTATTACTTCGCTCAAATTGTTCATAATATACAATATCCTGCATAAAGGTTTATTAACTTATTGACGAATTGACATTTGACATTTATCAACCGATTACTGCTTTTGGTTCTTCTTGTTTTTTTCTATCTTCTTGTAAAGGGCATCTATCTCAGCTTCGTTTTGAGTTTTTGTTTGCTGCTGTACGACCTGCGCCTTAGGCTTTATTATGAATGCCAAGATAATGATTATTATACCAGCAACAAAAAGAATAAATGACGCAATGCCTGCACTGAAGATCGAAAGCTCAGATGCGCCGCTTAGGGCTTCGTAGGTATAGTCGAGTTGTATTGTCTTGTTATTAAGATTTTCGTAGATCAGATAATAAGTCCCTGGAGCCATCGAGGATATGGAGGTCTTGTTTGTGGTATTTAATGCGCTTGCGCTAGGAAATGCACCGCTGGTAGAATTAGGGATTATCTCGATTACGCCATTGCCAAGAAGCTGTTTGGCTTCGGATAATATGCTATGATTTGCGACCATGAGATTCTTAAGTGCTGCAAATCCAGATGAGTTCGCAAAATAGAAATTGGTAAGGTTGCTTGAAAGGTAGTCTATAATAAGGGCTGTGCCTGTGTTGTTTATGGTGATCGGCTCATACGCATAGTCGAATGGCTCTATCGAGATTTTCTCAACGTTTGGAGATATTGCAGACGGCAGTGCAAAGGAGATTGCAATTCCTAAAACAAAAAGAATTATGCCTATATAAAGTATTTTTTTGTTCATCATAACACGTTATGTTGTTTCAGAAGTGTTTGTCGCTTTAGGTTTATATCTTTTTCTGTAGCTTTATGCAACTGCTTCTTGGCTTTTTATTTTAGGAGTAATAATGTTATATTTTTCTTATGTATTTGTATTTGAATTCATTTTGCTGTAAACCAGCACGCGGATAAGATGCAAGCATTATGCTTCAAAGTTTTGGTGGTTTTGTGGCTGCCGAAAACGTTAAAACTGAGGATAGACGTATAAAGGTTCTCTTAGCCAAACCAGCAATAGACGGCCATGACAGAGGCATCTACGTCATAGCCAAATCGCTGAGGGATGCAGGCATGGAAGTGCTTTATATGGGGTTGCTTACCACACCAGAGCAGGTTGTTGACGCCGCTATACAGGAGGATGTAGATGTAATAGGGCTTAGTCTGCTCAACAATGCATATATGGAAGCATTTGGCAGGGTTGCAAAGCTTCTTAAGGACAGAGGCGCCAAAGACATAGCCGTAGTCGGAGGAGGCATAATACTTCCTGAAGACAAGCCAAAGCTCGAAGCGATGGGCATCACAGGCAATTTTGGACCTGGAACGCCGATGAGCGTCATAATCGACCACATTAGGAAAAGGGGCGAAGAAGCCGTAAGGCTTAAAAACATGGCGAGAAGTTGAGCAGTATTCGCGAGCTTGCTGAATTAGTAAAAGCTGGCAGAGTGGAGGGCATTGCAAGAGCCATCTCTTTCATAGAAGACAGCAAGGATGAGAGCAGCAAGAACGCGCTGCTAGAGATGCTTCATGGCTCTGCGAAGAACGCATTTATTTTGGGTATAACCGGGCCGCCAGGAGCAGGCAAAAGCACACTGATAGGAGCAATGGTCGGACCGCTCCAAAAGATGGGATTTAAGGTTGCGGTGCTTGCTGTTGACGCCTCAAGCCCGATAAGTGGAGGCTCAGTCCTTGGAGATAGAATAAGAATGCAGGAGTCCCTTAGCAAGTATGGCATATATATGCGCAGCATGGCTTCGCGCTGGAGTGTTGGTGGCCTATCGAGCGCAGTCCTTTACGCTACAGTAATACTTGAGGCTGCTGGATTCGATTTCATCATAGTGGAGACTGTTGGAGCTGGCCAGTCAGATTTCGACATAATGAGCATTGCTGATATAGTAGCGGTTGTGCTTGCCCCGGCGCTCGGAGACGGCTTGCAGGGCATAAAGGCAGGGCTTATGGAAATAGGTGACATATTTGTAATGAACAAAAGAGATATCCTGGATAGAATTGGCGCTGCAGCCAGCATTGACGCGCTTAAATCTGCTTTGTATGCTACTGAGCCAAGGCCTGCTTCAAGTGGACTTGAAAAAACGGTTGTGCAGACAATTGCCACGTCAAGTAATGAAAATGAAAACGGCGTTGGCGAGCTTGTCAAACTTGTAATCGAGCACAAAAAGGCCATAGAAAGCAAAGGAGGCAACCTGGAGAAGATAAAGCGAACGCTACTTTGGCTTAAGAGGGAAGAGATCGCTGGCAAACTTAATGCCTTGTCTGGCTCCGAAGAGCTTAAGAACATTTCTGAGAGAGTCGCCAGGAGGGAGCTGACATTAAATGAGGCACTAAAGCGCATAAAGTTGTGAAGCGTGGCTTGCTGCGCCGGATTAGAGAAATACCAAAAGATAAATAAATGTAACCAGCGTGAATAATAATGGCGTGGCTTTGTCAAACGTGGTTTGATGATAAGCAAGATGAAAACCGGAATAGAAGGGCTTGACATGATGCTCTATGGCGGCTTGCCGAAGGGCGCGCAAGTAATACTTTCTGGCGGACCTGGCACTGGCAAGACGCTACTTTCGTTTGAATTTCTTTACAGAAATGCAAAGGCTGGCAACACTTCGATATTTTTCGCACTCGAAGAACCTCCGCTAGAGATAGTAG
Organism: Candidatus Micrarchaeaceae archaeon; assembly: GCA_038878295.1. Taxonomy (GTDB): domain Archaea; phylum Micrarchaeota; class Micrarchaeia; order Micrarchaeales; family CABMGC01; genus JAVZDR01. The sequence continues at coordinate 10,061 of JAVZVY010000010.1, forward strand.
AAAATGCCAAAAGCGCATTCACAGATTTTACTGATATAGACACGTTGATAGAAAACAAGAAGCTAATAATAGATGGCGGAGAACTTATCAACAAGCTAAGCGTTGGCAATACCGATTCGCAGAATTATGAATTTGGAAAGATAATTTCTGAGATAGAGGCAATGGTTGCTGCAGAGGGAGCAAACGCAATAGTGATAGATTCGCTTTCTCTTTTCGACATGCTCATCATGGATCCACTCATGTTCAGGCGTTCGTCATTGGCGCTTGCGGCTAATCTAAAACGATTAAATGTTACGTCTTTGCTTACAATGGAAATGAACACGCTGGAAAGAAGCAAGCTTGAATTTAGGCCAGAATTCTTTATATACGATGGGATAATAGCTATGTACCAAAGCGGTGTAGAAGACAAAAGGGTAGCTGCAATAGAAGTCATAAAAATGCGAGGATCCAACCACAGCTCCGCAACTACGCCATATGAGATAACGCCTTCTGGATTCAGGATCTTTGCTGCTGGCGGAATTGACGAATCATGAATGGTTTGATGCAGGAGAAAATGCAGAACGATGAAGAAAAAATAGGCAAAATGAAAATTTATATCGCGCTTGTGGCAATTACTATACTAATAGCGCTTCTCTCTTTCTTAATTGTGCCAAGGGGCACGCCACTTCAGAGATGCATGGGCATAATAATTCTTCAGAATAGGTATTCGTGCATAACCAGCCTGGCGTTGAACAGCAACAATTCCTCGCTCTGCACATATTTGCCATCCACCGAAGAAGCTACATGCTATTACGAGCTTGCTACTGAGAGCAATAGCTCTGCGTTATGCTACAAAACCTACAATACGAGCGCCGCACTAGGCGATGCCTGCTTCGAGGAGATAGCGAATAAAACTGGTAATTATTCGTTCTGCGAGCCGCTTTCCGGATCTTACAGGGACAACTGCATATCTAACGTTGCCATAAAAAATGAAAATGCGACGCTCTGCGGTATGCTGTATAACTCAACAAGCAGTACAATATGCGAATCTGCGATTTACCTTTACAGAGCTCAAGAGACTTTGAACGGAGCATTTTGCGCAAATGTCACAGACAGCACGAATTCTTCAGTCGTAGGTTCCGTATTGCTCAATGATAAATATGCACCGCTGAACAATGCGACGTTTGCAGCTCTTGAGGATTACACTTCAATCGGAACTTTTGGTGTGTCTGCTAGAGACATCTGTAATGCCTTCGTTGCAATTGGCACAAGGAACGCTTCCGAATGCGGCTCAATATCGTCAAGCACTGTAAGGACTTTTTGCAATAGTGCGGTCGCTAAAGTTAAGCCAAGCAATAGGACCACTATCATATCGCTGAATGCAACGATTTGCGCAAAACTCGGAATGAGCAGCGAGCAGTGCAGCCTTCTATCAGCACTGACGAATGATATAATAGCAAAAAATGTGAGTGCGTGCAGTACCCTTCCGGAAAGCGCTTCTTATGAATGCTATGTTGTGTTTGCAGTTCAGTACAAGAATACGTCCTACTGCGGATTCATAAAGAACGCGACAGCCAATAGTGCCTGCATAGAAGATGTATCATTCAATATAACCGGTTGATTTTTTGCAACGCACATTGATTTCGTGTATAAAACTTTCAGCCGATCCTAGAGAGAATGTATATTATGCGGTGGCAATAAGTAACAGATACAAAATTTTCAGCGCGTCGAGCGGCTTTTCTGTAGATGTTGGCGATGAGGTTGAAATAGACAAAAAAAGCCATAGTGTAGCAAGAAAGCTTGGAAAGCTAAGCGATACTGCGAATTACGAGAAATACGCATCGGAAATGGCGAAATCGCGGATTCACATTCCCAAAAAATCTGGGATAGATGGTCTTGATTCGCTGACTAAAAAAATGCAAGGGAGTATTATGCAAGCTGCCGCGCTGATGCTGACGAAGATATTCCTTGCCACGCCGGCTATTGTCCGCTTCCACAATGATTCAGATGGTTCGAGCGGCGCATATGGCATTTACCTTGCGCTTAAGGAATTGCAGAAGAATTCGCGTTTCGGAGATGCGCTGCAGGTTTCATGGAGGATGCACAGGGGCGTAAGCTACAGCAGAAGCGATGCGCTCGAGGATATAATGATAATGAATTCTTATAAGACCCTAGTCAAACCGCTCCTCTTGCTGATAGACTTTGGCACTACTGTGGAAAGCAATGAGGGGATTGAGCTCGCTGGAAAATATTTCGATATAATATGGCTTGATCACCATCCAATTGTCAAAGGCTTTGCAAGGGTAGAGCGCTACATAAATCCATGGCTCGTTGGAGGTGATTCGAATTACACAGCAGGCTTTCTTGCATGTGAGTTTGCGAAAAGTTTCTCGAAAGTCGACATGAGATGCATTGAACGCGCATCTCTTTACGGCGACTATAGTTCATTCTATAGAAAAGAGGAATGTGGTAGCAAACTCTCAGAGGTCCTTGATATGATAACAAGCGATAAGAGGCTAGCTACATCAAGCGGAGGCACAAACCTCACTCCTGCAGAAATTGACAACATAGTGACAAACAGGGTTAAGTTTGAAGAATTGCTGAATTTCGCGAAAAACAAGATGGCCGAGCTTCTGGATTTCTCCCTCGAACGAGTCAAGAAATACAACGCAAGAGACGCTGATATTTATGTGCTTGACTTCGAAAAAGTGCGCGGCGAAGACAGTTCAAGATATCCCTTACCAGGCAGATTTGCTTCAAAGCTACTAGCAAAGATTAAAGAATTGAACGACAAACCATGCATACTGGTTCTCCATTTTGGGCAGTACATATCGCTCAGATCGAGCCCTGATGCTAAAAATATCGACTTTCTGAATCTTATAGAAGAGATAAAGAAGAATTCCAGCAGTGTAGACAGCGCAGGAGGGCACAGGGGCGCAGTAAGCATAAAAATTAAAGATGCAGCTGAAAAAAGCAGCGTGATAAAACTTATTATAGAGTATATAGGCTCGACTTACTACCATCCATAAGGCTTTGGATGCCTTATTTCAGGCGGGTTGAAGGCGTAGTTGTAGAGTTTCTCAGCATAATCGACTTCCTCGTCATGCGTCTCTACGACTTTCACACCCTCTTTGTTGAGCATTTCTATTATTTTATCTAGGCTTATTTTAGGCTTGTTGTTTGCCGCGCCTTCCGGATTATAGTATATTTCTATTCTTGACTTTACGTAAGAGACTTTAGCTTTTAGTATGGGATCGTTTAGAAGCAGCCTATACTGCAGCCTCGCAGAATGCGGCAGGTCTATCAGCGTCGACTTCTCGACTTTGATTACCGCGTACCTTATTTTGGAATATGGCGGCGTGAACATCTAACCTAACCTTTTGCAAAAAAGTCTTTCATCTGCACATACGTCTTGATGTATTCAGGCGAGGCTTCGAGCTTCTTCACATCCCTCACGTACTTGTCTCCCCTGTAGCTCCATTCTGGGTGCATCTTCTGCCATTCATCTTTCGATATGCTGTATTGCCTCTGTATTTTGTCCCTATATACCTCTGGGAAGACGTTGAACGTGCAGAAAGGAAGAACCTCCCCGTTAGGCATTGCGTAGTGTATGTCGCATTTTTCTACTCTTGCTATATCGTATGTGTATTCGTCTTGGAAGTGCATCATTCCCAAGAAGAGCGACTTTACGTGGAATTTGCCCAACGAGGCAAAGTCGTGGTTTATCAATATGGCGCTAAGCAGCTTTATAAAGTTGAGGTTCTTCGGCATTTTCTCCTTGTCAACGAATTTGCTTATAGATGCGACGGCCTTGAGCGCTATAAGCTTTCTCATGGTCTTGCTCTTTCCCTGCATTCTGTCGGCAGCATCCATCAAATGCTTCAGGAGACCATTCACGTCTACGAACCTTGGCAGTGGTATGACTTTGTTGTTCTCATCAAGAAACACGTATGTTCCTGCACCACAAGCAAAATGTATGGATAGACTGTATTGGAAATTGCCAGTGAGCGCTTCCACAAACTTGCTTATGCCGCCCATGTATGGCACAGAGAACCAGTCTTCTTTCTTTATCGCTCCGCCGGTCTGTTCTTCTATGAGCTTTATCGCGCCTGGTATGGTTATTCTCTGCTTTTCCCTTTGGCCTTTAGGCATTCTTCCAACAAGCGAAACCGGCTGGAAGTTGACAGCTCTTACTATATCTATGTTGTTTATGGCGAAGTTTATCAGCTTGCCGAGCTCCTGGTCGTTGACGCCCCTTATTACGGTTGGAACGAAAACGACGCCTATTCCGGCCTTTCTTGCTGCGTTGAGCACCGAAGGGATTTCCCAATGGTTCTTAGGATTTGCCCTTTTTGAAACGCCGTCGCAACTCATATAGAGCGTGCTTAAGCCGGCTTCGCGCAGCTTAACGGCAAGATCGGGATTCATGCCTAGATTTATGCCGGTTGTGTTGAGCTGTATCTGGTCGAATCCTGCCTGTTTTGCGTGTCTAACTATCTCGACTATGTCACTTCTCATTGTAGGCTCTCCGCCTGTTATTTGAAGTGCGTTGGCTGGCACCGGCTTCTGGTTTCTCAGATTTCTGAACATAGCATCGAGCTGCTCCATAGTTGGTTCGTATATGGGCTCGCCCTCCTTTGCATAGAAGAAGCAGTACCAGCAGCTCAGATGGCATCTATTTGTTACTACAACATTTGCCAAGGCGGTGTGCGAGTGGTGCCTTTCACAAAGTCCGCAGTCGAATGGGCAGTTCTCTCCCTGCGTTGGATAATTAGGATTTGACATTCCATGCCCATAGTAGTTTGAGCCCTGCATTTTTGTATACATGTCGTAGTCTTCCCAATACTTCTCTATGAAAAGACCGTGTTCTGGGCATTGCTTCCTTATCATTACATTGTCTCCGTCTTTGTAAATTGTGCCATCGATTATCAGCTTGCATTCTGGGCATACCGTCTTTGTCTTACCCAGCACAGGCATTTTGGCTATTTCCTCAAGAGTTCTGTGGTATGGGGCTAGCACTTCTGGAACTGTCTGAGGTTGTTGTGGCTGGGCGTTTTTGACGCCTAGTTGTAGCTCGTTCTCGCCTTTGTGAGCTACTTCTCCTATAATGACATTATTATCAAACTGACTTTCCGCTGTCATACACACACTGTAGAGAAAGGGGCATAACAACATATTTAAATTCTTTCGCTTTTGAAGTTTATACTTCTTCTTTTTTTGCAGATTCTGAGATTATGCTCTTTGCCTCATCGTCGGGCTGCACAGTTATGCCATGTTCGCTCATTATGTGCAACGGATACGCCACTGACACGTCTCTGATGAACATGATTTCATTTTCAAGGTGCATGCGCTTTGCGATGGGCATCAGCGAGTTTATTGATATACAGATGCGCTTCAGCAATTCGCGGGCAATGCCAAGTATATATTCGCTTTCTATGAGCCTTGCATCAAGCACCCTTATCGCTTCCTGCTCGCCGCGTATGCTCTCATCGCTATCAGAAGCGAAGACTTTGCCTATGCCGCGCATGAATTCTGTTGAAACAGGATAGAAAGTTCTGTAGAAGGCGAAGCCGAATGTCTTCGCATACGAGTAACGCAGTATAAGATCAGTGGCTATTATTCTGCCATAGTTAAGGTTTATCTTTTCTATATAATCGAACACATCAGACACTGCCTTGTTCGGTTTGAATTCTTTGTATTCGCCGAGTCCGGCGAGCATGCTGTTCAGCGCCATTGCGTGCTTGGCATAAATCGCAGACATTTTCATAAAGTGGCTTATGTAAGGATCGGCAACGTTCGCATTTCTTGACCATGCGGCAGTTATTTCTGAGAGTCTTTTCTCGCCGTATCTGAAAAGCATAGATACATATGCCACGTCCTTCATGCTAAATTTCATCTTGTTTGGCAGATAGACGTACTTCTCATCAAAATGGCCGTGTTTCCTTCCGAAAAACACGAAGCCAACAGCCTTTGCCAGCGCATTTATTGGGTCATTTTTAAGATAACTCAAAGCGTAGCTCTTAAGCCACTTTGGCAAATTGTTCTCTTCTATAAGCGAGTCTATCGAATATTTGCGCAGCATGTAAATCCGCTCACCTTAGTTCTTTTACAAGCCTGCTGCTTACTATCTTTTCGAGCTTGTGCTCGAAACTTTCATATCTCTTTGGAAACTTTATTATATTTATATTCTTATTTGATAAACTGACAGTAAATTTCTTTCCAGGCTTAATCGCTCCTATATTTATGCCGTCATACCTCAGCATACCCGTGTAGCGTATTATTTCAATCTCTAACTTTGTGTGCCCGTCAATCACTATCGAGTTTCTGTAGGGACCGTCGGGATTCACGAATGTGATGCTCATGTCATCTTTATTCAGAAGAATAGGCCCGCCTGCGGCCCTATTGTAAGCGGTAGAGCCTACCAAATTTGAGATTATTACGCCGTCGCCTACCATAATATATGGATACAATCTTTGCCTTCTGCCTTCGACAATCTGATAGATGGAGAACCTCAAGGACTCTTTTATATTGTGCAACAGTGCTTCGTTTACAGCATAATACTTTCTGCCATTATATGCTACTTCGAGCTTTTTAGATATGCTATCTACCCTGTAGCGCTTTTCCTTGAGGCTTTCTATTATGAAGTCAATGTCTTTAATGGTAAGATCTGAATAGTAGCTTACGCTCATTGGATCAAGTCCGTTTATAGGTAATACTGGGCCATTGTGCATTTTAGCGGCTTTTATGAACGTGCCATCACCGCCAACCGCCAAGCATATTTCGGCTTCGCTCGAAACCTCGAATGAGTCATACAGTTTCTTTAGCTCAGGATACTTTCTTTTCGCTATTATTCTTATCTTCATCAAATGCACGCTACAAGCTTAAAAATGACATGTCAGATTTTCCGTCGAATTTGAAAAACCCCAAGCGTTCAAACTGGACTATTTCGTTTTCTTTGAGATTCCTTGCGTATTCTTCTGCGTACGCTTTCGTTTCGACAAGGCTCTTCGGATTCAATTCCTCATTATTGAGCATAAGCGGGGCGATTCGTATCAGCTTGCATTCGACGTTTTTTCTCGCATCAACCCATTGTATTTTAGGCGACGATTCGTGAGGTTCGGTGCGCTTAGCCCTTATTTCCTTGCCGACGGAGGCAATCGCGACTTCGTACAGATCCTTCAGCTTTACCGTATCGCCTACCTTGAGTTTGCTCGCGTCTTTGCCATCTATGTAAAATGAGTTGCTTATATTGTATTCCCGATAGCCCAAATCCGAGGTTGGATGTAGCCTAATTTTTACTTCCTGAGAATCAGCGTTCTCAACTACTAGGACTCTTGGGTTTTCTACAGCAAACAGCCTTTTTGAGGTTGCGTCTATGACTTTTCTATTTTCCGCGAGGAGAGCCTCTATCCCAATCTTGCTATCGGTCTTGCTCATTCCAAATTTAAGCACGAATTCTTCTATAGCTGTTGGAGTTATGCCTCTGCGCCTAAGCCCAGCTATTGTTATGAGTCGCGGGTCGTCATAACCAGTTATCACGCCGCTCTTCATCAACTTATTCAGTTTTCTCTTCGAAGTTATGTTGCCGGATATTTCCAATCTCGCTATGCTGTGTATTCTCGGCTTTTTAAGCCCAAGGGAATCAAGTATGCTGTAATACAACTCGTCGCTGAGCTCGTACTCTTTGCTCCTTATCACGTCTGTAACTCCGTTTATCGAATCCATTATGGGCGTATTGAAGTTATATGTCGGCCATACGCTGTATTTGTCGGCTTGCCTGTAGTGCTTGCTTTTCTTTATTCTGAACAGAACCAAATCACGCATTGTAGTGTTTTGCGATTTCATGTCTCCGTTGAACCTGAGCACAGCTTCGTCTTCGCCGAACTTTCCCAAAAGCATTTCTTCCCACATTTGAAGGTTCTCGGCCTTTGTATTGGATTTATGTATACATGCGACGCCGGCCTTCCTGTTCGCCTTCATCTGTTCGATGCTGCAGGTGCATGCGTATGCTTTGCCGCGCTTAATCATTTCTTCTGCATATTCATACATGATTTCGACGTTGTCGCTTGCGTAATATTCCCTGTCAAATTTGATTCCTAGCCAGGAGAGATCGTACTTTATTGCATCGACATATTCCTGCCGTTCGGTTTCTGGATTTGTGTCATCGAAATACAAGAACATTTTGCCCTTGTACATCTCCTTGAAGGTTTTTTCGAGAAACGCGGCTTTTGCATGGCCTATGTGCATGTATCCGTTAGGTTCAGGTGGAAATCTCGTTGCGAAATCGCCCTCAACCGCGCCCTCAAGCTCCATATGCGGTTTTGAAGTTTTTTCCACCTTTTCCCTCTTTGCGGCTACAAATTCTTCAAGATTTGCGTCGAATTCCTTCTTTACATCTTCTGCGCTCAATGAGTTGACTTCGCGGACTACTTCTTCAACGGCCGTTGCAAGCGATTTTATATCGGCTTTAAGCTCTGGCATTATGGAAATTACTTTATTCAGAACAGCGCTCACGCTGGCTTTGCCGTATTCAGCTGCGTTTTTTATCGCATACTTTCTTATTATACTCTTAGTTTTGTCGTCCATTAGCGCACCGGCTGCTGCGTCAATGTTAAGTTTCCGGGCAGTATAGCGCAGTTGGGCGAAGCCGCCGCAGAGCCACTGCACGAGAGGAGCGCCATCGCTGCGGCGGATATTGAAGCTGGCTGTTTACCAGTAAAGGAGATTCGCATGCTCTGTGGTCCTACGTCGCTTAACTGGACTTCCACATTCTGGCCCTGCACAGAAAAGTACGCACCTTGTGGAAGCTCTACAGTGGCATTGGCTGAAAAGTTTATGCAATTTTCATAGGCAGGCTTGAGTCTAGACTCGACAACTGCGTATATCGCGTTCGATTCCAGCGTGCCGCTCTGCACGCTCATCGTATTGTTATGCAACAAATAAAACGCACTCACGCTGCCATTGCTTTCCATAGACAGTAGCGTTTCGTTTAAAGTGTTTATTATATAGCTCAAGTTGCAATTTTGGGCATGCGATGCAACCAGATCAAACGATTGCGAGTATGCGATTGGCGTGACGTTTAGGTTCGCTCTTCCCAGAGGGTAAATCGCGGCAACAGTGGTTGTTATAGTAGAGGTTGTGCTGCCGCTCTGGAATGAAAATGAAACGTATGATACTATGAAGATCACTACAATGAACAATGATCCCAGAAACTTTAGGAGTTCGGGTCTGTCCGCACAATGCACCTTTTGTTGGCCTTTACAAAATTGAAGATCACTCGGCTGCGCTTTGCGCTATAGCCTAAAGGATAATATTTATGTTGGAATGAAAAGGAATTTATATGTGCGTTTGCAAAAGAAATCTCATGCGTTTGCTGGCTTCAATCACAGCACATCTTTAATTCAGAGCTGCGCATATAAACAATTGCAATACTTATGATTTTAGGTGGTTCAGTGGTTTTAAACGAAGGAGATTTTGTAAAAGTCGAATACAGGGCGTGGAGGGCCGCAGACAATGCGCTAGTTTATACTACGGACGTTGAAGAAGCCAAAAAGGCTGGAATATTCGACGAGAATGTCACATACGGTCCGCACCTTGTGATAGTAGGCAAAGGCATGGTCCTAAAAGGCATCGATGCAGCGATGCGAGACATGGATGTAGGCCAGACAAAAAAGATTGAGCTCGAGCCAAAAGACGCATTTGGCGAAAGGAATCCTAATTTGGTCAGAGTTCTGCCGGTATCAGACTTGAAAAGAAGGGACATAAATCCTTATGTAGGTATGACTTTGGATGTTGACGGCGTAATGGCCACCGTGAAATCAATAACCTCGGGCAGGGTGGTCATAGACGCTAATCATAGATTCGCAGGAGAGAAGATGATTTATGAAGTAAAGATAGTTGAGAAAGAGGAAACCGATGAGAAAAAGATAGCGGCGCTAACCGAATACCATGAAGTAAAGCAGTCATCGGTAGCCGTAAATGCCGATTCGGTAAAAATTTTGGTTAAATCTGGCGCAAACAGGTTCGACGCACGCTACTTTGTCGGAAAAGAAGACTTGGTGAAGGACTTGATGAAATATTTCGGGAGGATAAATAAAGTTATAATAGAGGAGGAGCATAACAGGAGCGATGTAGAGAAGGAGAGTGAGCAAAAGCAGTAGTGTTACTCTGAAATGCTCAGCGCGTACGTGCCATTGATTGTTATTCCGAATTTCTTTGCTAGCTCTGATTTTTCGGCGTTTAATATCATCATGTAGCCGTGCCATTTCGTTGTGAGGTCTGTAGAACCGCAAACTGGGCAGACTGTGCCTTGAGCTATTATTAGCCTGCAGTTTTTGCATGCCTTTTCCATATTGTCACTTCTTTTGCTGTTTTCTCTTTCGCGTCTCCTTGCCTTCAGATTGCCATTCGAGTTTGCCCAATCCCTCAGGCCGCATTGTCAGAGCTATCTTAGATTCCTTTATATTGTTCTTCATGCTTATCGTCGAAACCTTTGCGTATACGATATCGCCTTTCTTGAGGACGCGTTTAGTGCTTTTTGAGATAAGCATGTTGGATTTTCTGTCAAGGCTCATGAACTCGTCTGTTATTTGCGATATGTGCACAAGACCTTCCATTGGCCCTATTCTCACGAAGCAGCCGAATTCAGCGAGCTCAGAAACCTCCCCGACAATAACCTCTTCGATCTCAAGATTGAATGCTAGCGCGTCGAATGTCACGTTGTAGTATATTGCCGGATCTTCTGGCAATATTTCCCCGCCACTTATGTCTCTCACGTTGTACACAGCAAGCAGCAGCCCTAAGTCTTTGTCAAGTATACGTTCATATTTTTTCTGTAGGATCTCGGCCGCTGCCTTCTCTGGAGGCTCGTTAAAGTACTCCGGAGTTATTCTTATAGTATCCTTTATCGTGTATGTGTAGTACAAGGTGTCACCAGTACCGACCTACAAATAGCGGCATCATATATAAACGTATCAAAAAGTATATAAAGAGTATGTGGTCGCTGCTGTTCGAGGGCTAAAACGTGCAAGCTATTTCTCACCTGAGCAGACCCTTTCTGCTTATGCTAAGTACCTTTACACCGTTTGCCTCAAGCTTTCTTTTGAGCGCAATGTCGTTCGTGCACACGATTGCTGAGTATTCCGGTGCTATCCTGAGTATCCACGAATCCGCGTAACCACTGTCGCTATCAACAGTTATACCGCTTGATGAGATTCTCGCAAGAACTAGCCTTGCGTATTTGCTTATTTGACGGGTGCTTTTGGAAAAGCCATCTAGTTCCCTTAGTATGCCTTTAGATATAATTATTTTATATCCAGGAAAGTTGCTCATCAAAACATCGAATATGTCTATCCCGTTTCGAATTCCGAATATCATAGAACTTGTATCAACTATAATTACTTTGCCTTCCTGCATAAATTCATTCCAAAATAAATTTATACCACAAAATTGATAATAATGATTGCGGCAATAGTTATTCGGCTGCATAGAAATGTTGCAAACAAAATAAGTGATGGCATGGTTTATGATTCAATGGAGGATGCTGCTCTCTACGTGCTTCGCACCTTCAAAGTGGTTGCTGTTGTCGGATGCTCAAGATATGAAGGCAAACCAAGCCATGATGTGCCAGCATATTTGAAGGACGCTGGTTATACCATAGTGCCTGTCAATCCATTTGCAGATGAGATACTTGGCGAAAAATCCTACAAGTCGCTGCTAGATATTCCAAATGACATAAAGATTGAAGTTGTCGATGTTTTTAGACCTGGCAGTGAGGCATTGGCGATAGCTAAAGACGCTGTCAAAATAGGGGCGAAGGTCCTTTGGCTGCAGGAGGGTATTTTCAGCGACGATGCCGAGCGCTATGCCACGGAAAACAAACTGATATTCATAGAGAACAGGTGCATGATGAAGGAGCGCGAAAGACTCCTTCTAGAAAGAAAGTTATATTAGTTGCACACATTTTCATAATAATAGTGATTATATGCCTTTTAGTAATGTCGAATTTAAAAAGCCGACGTTTAGAAAGATATCGGATGTTGAGTGGGAGATACCCACAGATTTCAAAGATGGCATGAAGGTGCCAGTGAAGATATTTGCTACAGAAAAGCTGCTGAATCAGATGGACCTTGAAGTCTTCGATCAGGCGAGCAATGCCGCAGCTCTTCCTGGGCTTATCGATTATTCCTATGTATTCAGTGATGGGCATTCAGGCTACGGCGTTCCTGTAGGATGGAGTGGTGCATTCGACGCTGAGACAGGGATAATATCCCCGGGCGCCATAGGATTTGATATAGGATGTGGAATGCGCCTCATAAGGACCAACATAAGCATAGACGAGATGAAGCCAAAGATAAGAGAATTGACAGATCTTCTTTTCAGGACTGTACCTGCTGGCGTAGGAGCGACTTCATACCAAGAGCCTAAAGAGTTGTCAAAACTGCCTGAAAGCAAGTTCAAGGAAGCCGTTGAAGAGGGCGTCGACTGGGCCATAAACAACGGCTACGGATTCGATTCAGATAAGGGCAAGATAGAAAGATATGGCCATGTTGACGGAGCTGACGCATCCAAAATAAGCAGAACAGCATTTAGCAGGGGCAAAAGACAAATCGGCACCCTAGGTTCAGGCAACCACTATTTAGAGATACAGGTAATAGACAAAATATTTAACGAAGACGTCGCCAAGAAATGGGGTCTTGGCATAATAGACGGTCAAATATGCGTAATGGTTCATACAGGCTCTAGAGGCTTTGGCCATCAAATCTGCACAGATTATCTTGTAAAGTTTGCAGACAATGCAGACAAAAACGGGATAAAACTTGCAGACAGGCAGTTGGCATACGCTCCTATTGATTCTCAGGAAGGCCGCGATTACATAGCGGCTATGTCTGCAGCCATAAACTTCGCATACGTAAACAGGCAGCTTATAACTTACCAGATAAGAAACGCTTTTGAGAAGGTATTCGGAAAGAGCGCAGACGAGCTTGGCGTAGAAATAGTGTATGATGTAGCGCACAATACCGCAAATATTGAAAAGCACACAGTTGGCGGGAAGCGCATGGATGTTGTGGTGCATAGAAAAGGTGCTACTAGAAGCTTCGGACCAGGCAACGATGAACTCGTTGGCATTTTCAAGTCAACAGGCCAGCCTGTAATTGTTGGAGGGAGCATGGAAACTGGTTCTTTTCTCTGCGTAGGCACTAAGGCTGCTGAAGAGAAAACATTTGGCACAACGCTTCACGGAAGCGGCAGGACGATGAGCAGATCCAAGGCAAAAAAGATGGTAAGAGGCGAAGAACTGAAGGAGAAGATGCTCAAAGAAGGCATATATGTGCGTGCTACAACAATGTCGGGGCTTGCTGAGGAAGCGGGCTTTTCTTACAAAGACATAAACGAAGTTGTAGAAGCGATGGACTTGGCCGGCATAAGCAAGAAGGTGCTCAGGCTCAGGCCGCTAGGCAACGTAAAGGGTTAGCATGGGCTACAGATTCATAGAAGATATTGCAATATCCGATATCGCCTTTGAAGCTGATGGTGCCACAATCGATGGGCTGTTTAGCAATGCTGCAAAGGCACTCACGGCAGCGATGATCGACAATCCAAAGAGCATCAGGCTAGAAAAAAGTGTAAAGTTTGAAGTTTCTTCAAGAACTCTTGAGATGCTGCTTTTCTCATTTCTAAACAAGATTATTTTCTACAAAGATTCGATGCGAATTCTATTTGGTAAATTCGAAGTTAAGACAAGCGAAAACAAAGTTTACGAGCTTAGATGCACAGCTTACGGTGAAGAGTTAGATGCTGAGAAGCAGAAGCTTGCAGCTGATGTAAAGGCTGTGACAATGCACATGCTCAGGGTCTGGAAAGAAAATGACAAATGGCACGCTAGGGTTATACTTGATGTCTAATTTTAGAAAGGCTTCGGCCTAAATGAAAACGCGCTTATCTTATTTACAAGAGTACTGTAAAGGAGTTTTGCAGATTTTGGATCCTTTTCAGAAAGCAGTTTTGAAGCGATGTAAATAGAATTAGTTTCTCCTGCATCTATAAGTTTGTTAATCAAAGATATCGACTCTTTTGCGTTGTTGCTGCTAATTGAAAGCAGCAGCTTTAAGTAGTCGATTGCAATCTGCGCGTAGTTGAGTTTTGACAATCCGTCTATTGCCTTCGCAGAGGCTGATTTCCTTCCTATCTTTATGTTTATCAGCGCGTTCATGTACAGTTCATCGCCGCTTTGCTGGCCTTCTATTGCTTTGGATTTGCTCAATGCTTTGAATAGGAATTCCTTTGATTTCATGTACATCAAATTTGAAAGGTCTTTGTTTGCCGAGTTTTCCTCCATGAAACCGCTGAGCGAATAGTTTACCTTGTTGTATAGGTATTCTGAATAGCAAGCGTAGAATACCGCATTTCCATAGAGCACTGCAGGCTCGTTGCGCTCCTCCAGCTGCTTTGAAATCTCAAGAGCCTTCTCCCACTGGCCCTGATAGACCGCATTTGATCTTGCGGTAATAGCGCTTCTAAGCGCGGGATCTTCAGGAAGCACTTCCGCACCTGTGCCTGCAGGCATTTCGCATAGGTTGCAGATGGCAACGCCTCCTGCGTATGTTTGTATTTCGCTTCCACAGTACTGGCACGACAAAGACGCCCTTTGCTGCGAGCCAAGCAGTTTTATGGCTTTCTTTACTTCGATTTTCATGCAGTCATCTACAGCTTTCTCATAACTGCAAACAGATGCGATTTGTCATAAGGCATTATGTCTATAGTTTCTATAACCTTAAATATGCTGCTGGTTTTTTTAAGAAATTCCTTGTAGACCAGCTGCTGAGGCTTTGCGACGTCTATGCTTTGAGATTTTATCGCAACGTATGCATAGCCATTGCTGCGCAGAAGCTGGCTGTTCCTTATCAGTATTTCAGCCTGGTCCCTGGCTGAAACATCCTGATAGATTATATCGACCTTTCCTATTTCGCTTGCATATGCTTCTACGTTTCTCGCATCCTTGAGGTAAGGCAGCATATTGTCGCGTATTTCGCACTCTTTTAGGAGTTTTTGCATGCTCTGTTCGGATATTTCTACACAATAAATAACCCCATCGCAAGCTATGTCGCTGACATGGCTGCATGTTGTGCCTGTCGCCGCGCCCAGGTAGAGCAGATTCGAATTGCTGATTATATGGAATTCCTTCAGTCCCTTTAGGATAGCTGCGGCCAGCTTGCTCCTGTATGGGTTCCAATACCGATATTCGATGCCGTCGATGCGCACTAATTCCTCGCCATATGTGCTATGGCCTGGAACCTTGTTTTTCGTCGCTAGCCTGTTTCCAATCCTGAAAACTCCGGGAAAGACGGCATTTGCTTCGATCTTGCCTTCCTCTTTCATAACATCAGTGCTTGACTGGATTGTTTTTGGCTGTTTTACGCTTATATCCTTTTCTATACAGCATGCTAGCCCTGTGGCACGGGCAGAGTGCGCCAGCCCCTCATTTCCACAAGACATAAATTATTTGCGCGATATTAGTTGATAGATGAGATGAAAACGCAGAGCGCTGTCGAATATCTAGTTACTTATGGCTGGATGTTTCTGATAGTCGCTGCTGTGCTTGCCGCCATGTTTGCGCTCGGGCTCTTTAATCCAAGCGCTTATAGCGGCCAGGAATGCGTGCTCGAAGCTGGATTCAGCTGCGTAAACTATTATATGGCATCAAATGGCCTGCTAACGATAGACATAGAGCAAGTAACTTCAGAGCCGATAAACGTAACCGCGATAGGCTGCAACGAGAATTCAACTTCTATAAAAATGGGCACTGTTTATTCGCCGGCATCCAATGAGATAGCAATGCCTATCGGATCATCATATACGTTCAATGTTGAATGCTACGATCAGTATGGAAATCCCGTCTCTTTGCCAGTAGGAAGCATGTTTTCAGGGAGCATAATTTTGAATTATACTAATACGCTTACCGGCTTTCCGAATATAATGTTCGGCAGGATACTTGTCAGGGTTTCCAGGTAAGTATAGTAAATTTTTTAATTCTGCCTGTGCATATTATCTGGCATGTTGGTTGCATGGCTAAGAAGAAGACGGCTCTCAAACAGGAATTAGAAAAATTCAGGAGGACCCAGGAGATAAATAGCATACTTGCTAGAGGCGACGCGCAGAGCAGGGCGCTCCTTGAAACTGCTGGCGAAGGGAATGCTGTGCCTTCAGAGGAGATACACGCCGCAAACATACTTGAAAATTATGGCGGGGAAAAAGAGCAGGTGCGCATAGGCAAAACAAAGCCAAAGGCAAAGGCGGCTATAAAAAGGCCTGCGTACAAAGCTAAGCCAAAGGAGAAGAAGAAAAGGTAGAGATAGAAAGCGCGCGTACAGGTTAGGCCTCGTCCTGATTATTTTCAGACTCTTTCTTATGCGGTCCTTTACCTATCGAAAGCTTCACTCCGGAAGGGTCCCTTGTTATTGTTATGTCGAGATTGTCGCTTCCGAGCATGCGTCTAAGCTCGTCGTATGTATAGGAGCCTATGTCCTTGACTGGTTTGCTCTTTATTATTTCGGCCCTCTTTTCTATGAGCGAGTCTCTTTTTATAGGCGTGTAAATTAGGCTCAGCTTCGGAGATTCGGCGCCATAAATGTCCTCTATGCCAAGCTCTATAGGCTTGTAGCCTTCGCTTTGATATATGAAAGGCAGCACCGCTTCGAACTCCTCCTTTATGCCTTTGACAACCCTCTCTACAGCATCTTTGTCGCCAGCTATGACAAAGTCGTCGCTGTTTAGGAAGCCCACAAATGCTCCAGAATTGGCTTCTGCAACATTGTCTTGAAGAAGCTGGGA
>JAVZVY010000011.1:0-26797 GCA_038878295.1 Candidatus Micrarchaeaceae archaeon
CACTGGGGCACGGCACTGCGCTCAGGTATAGCTTGCCAGATTCAAGCGTGCCATACGCTATTGCACGCTGCGGCACTGTGACGTTGCAGATTATTGCTCCGCCGGCCGCGACAAGATTAGGCTTGCAAGCTCCACGCATTGAGCCTATGCCGCTTATATTCAGCATTATCGAAGGATTGATCACAGGATATTGCTGAGTGTTTGTAAGGAAGAGGCCGACTGATAACGAAACAGAATTTGAGCCGAAGACCATGTCCTGGCAGTATGCGCCGCTGACGAAACTACACGATGATGGTACTGATATTGATGGGGCGTATACTAAAAATAAAAGGATACCTAGAATCAATGCGACTATTGCGAGAGCCATGCCATATATGAGCAAATATTCTGTTGCTGACTGACCTTTTAGACCGCTTTCCAAAGACTTGAAGCACGCGCGCCTGTAATCTCTTTTTCTAGACTTAGGCATGCCTTCACATATAGTATACAGCCTGTTAAAATATTTAATATTAAGCTATATATGGCCAGATGGGATATATGGCTAGAGGATGCTGTCCTAAAATCACACTGCCCAAAATACGGTTGATATATAGTGGCAAGTAAAAATACAGGTTATGCGCTACTCCTCTGATCAGGGATTTCCATCTGCTTCTCTCACTGTTGCAGAACATCCAAAAACTGTTCCGTGAATCGCATGGAATTCCCTCTGCATACATTTCGCTTGCATTTATTGTTGTGTTAGAAGGATAATGTTTCCACTTGAAATCATCTTCTTCGCAGAAGATTCTCCCGCAGCCATTACACCAATACCTCTGAATTCATTCTCTTTCCTTTGTATGTCCTTTCCCATATTTTACTATATCTTCCGATTTACAAATATATATAGATGACTTGCATACTGATCGCCAAGATCAATTTACGGTCATCTTTCATAATTTACAACCGTGTTTCGATGCAGAGTCGGCTAGAGCTTGTATTTCATGCAAGCTTAATCTCTCTGCATTTGTTTGATCTTATCACAAAGAGAATACTTTTGACGATGCAATATTTTTGCATGTTCCGCACTGCATTCTGCAAAAGCGATACAACTGCGTTGTGATTACTAGCGAGCGCTTCCTGCATCTTTGCTAATCTTAATAAATTTTGCTGAAATAATATTGTTGATTGCATGAAAGTTTTACTGGTAAGCAACATGCCAAACGGTGCCGATGCTATTTCTGCTGAGTTTGAAAGCCTTGGAGTAAATATTGTTGAGAAGGAAGTTGCGGGCACGCTTGATACGATATCCGGTATTATAAATGAGACGGCGCAAAGCGGCAATTATGATAGCATACTGGTGATAACCGATAATCACATTTCGGCAGGTATAGAACTGAATAAAAACGAAGGCATAAGGGCTGCGGTCTGCAGCGTGCCTAGAGACGTGCCAATTGCAGCAAAAAGCAATGCGAATGTAATCGTTGTGAGCAAGGACGGCGACATGCGCGGGATTGCAAAGGCCGTTGTAGATTCGCTAGGCAGGCAAAGAAAAATAAATGTGCAGGCTTTTGCAGGAAGCATAAAAAAACAGACTCCAAAGCCCACGCAGACAGATATTATTGAAAATAAAAATGTGCAGATCCAACACCCAAAAGTGGCTGGCAGCAGAACAAAAGCAGGAAATGAAGAAGAAGAAAGAAGCGACGAAGAGTATGAAGAGCCGCTGAAGAAGCCAAGAAGCGGTCTCTTTGGCCGCATAAAAGACGCTTTGGGCATAGAAGACAAAGAAGGGGGCAAAGAGGATAATCAGTAGCGGCTATTTCTTGAGCACTTCCAAAAGCTGCTTAACGTCCTTGGTTGTTATTATATCGTCCTTGGTGAGCCAGCCGCGCCTTGCGGTGCCTATGCCGTAGCGCATGAAATCCATATCTGAAGTGTGGTGCGAGTCTGTGCCTATTGCAAATTTTAAGCCGTATTCCTTGGCTTTCATTATGTTCTCGTCGTTGAGGTCAAGCCTGGTTGGTTGCGCGTTTATTTCCATGACAACATTGTTGTCTTTAGCGGCCTCGAATACTTTGTCTAAATCAAAATCTAGCGCGGCTCTCTCGTTTATGAGCCTTCCAGAGGGATGGGCCAGTATGTCCACATAGCCGCTTTCTATGGCTTTCACAATCCTGTTTGTCATTTCATTTCTTGGCATGTTTCTCTGCGTGTGCACCGCGCACAGCCTGTAGTCCATAAGTTCAAGCGTTTTGCGATCCAAATCGAGAGAGCCGTCCTTGAGAATGTCTATCTCACCGCTTTTCAGTATTTCTATCTTGTCGCCATATTTTTTCTTAGCACTGTCAAGAGCTTCGAAATACTTTGCAAACTGCTTGCTGTCCATGCCGTGGGCGACATATTCGCTTTTTGTGTGGTCAGAAAAACCTATGTACTTTCTGCCAAGCGAGATTGCTTTTTCAACCATCTCATCTATCGTGTTTGTACCATCCGAAAATTTGGTGTGTGTATGCAAATCGCCCATAATGTCTTTCTGCTCAACTAGTTTTGGCAAGTTATGCTTGAGCGCAAGCTCTATCTCGCCTCTAGCCTCGCGCATTTCCGGCTGTATGTAGTCCATGCCAAGCGCTTTGTATATTGCTTCTTCGCCTTGCCCAGCTACAATGTTCCTGCCGCGCTTGTCGAAAAGGCCATACTCACTTAGCTTATAGCCTTTCTTTATGGCTATCTGCCTTACTGCTATGCCGTGATCCTTGCTTCCAGTGAAATATTGCAGGGCCGAGCCGAAACTCTCATCGCTTACAACGCGCACGTCGCACGTAAGCCCTATCTTCAGTTCAACAGTCGTCTTTGTAGGACCTTTGACGACTATATTTGCCACTTCGGGCAACTTGGCTACAAAATCCATCACCTCCTCGTTTTTGCTTGAAGTGACTAGTATGTCAAGGTCGCCGACAGTTTCGCGCATTCGCCTCGTGGAGCCTGCTATCACCGCCCTGCTGACAAGCTTCGATTCGATGAGCTTCTTTACTATGGCTTCGGCTTCCGGAAGGGCTGTGCCGAGCAGCATCCTGTTCTGGCTTGTGGCAAAAAATGCAAGACCTTTCGCTATGCTTTCCTCGCTCTTTTCGCCGAAATCCTCCAAATCTCTTATCTTGTGAGCATCGACTGCCTTCTTTAGGTCATCAACATTCTTTACGCCGAGGGCCTTGTAGAGCTTGAATGCCTTCTTTGAGCCAAGGCCTTGTATTTTTGTAAGGGTTGCAAAATCTATAGGATATTTCTTCTTGAGCTCTTCGTATTTGGCTATTTTTCCGGTATCAACATATTCCTTGATGCGCTCCGCTATAGTCTTGCCTATGCCCGGCAGCTCCATTATGCCTTTAATGCCATTCTTACCAAGTATTTCCGATACATCTTCCTGGAGCGCGCTTAGAGTCATTGCCGCCTTGCGATATGCCCTTGCCTCGAAAGATCTGCTTTCCCCTTCAAGATCTAGCATATCGGCGATTTCGTTGAATATTTCCGCAAGCTTAGTATTGTACAAGACAACACTGAAATACTAACTGAATTACAAGCTAAAAATCTTTTGTGAATTCTCATTGCAACGAACGCAACCAAAAAATAGATAAATATTGAAGAAGTGTAGTTTAATACAATGATTTCATGAAGTTGTATTTCGTAAAATTGGGGGGCAGCATAATCACAGACACCAATAAGGCGAATACCCCAAAGCTTAAAGAAATTGACAGGCTTGTCAAAGAGATCAAAGAAGGCAGCAATGGCGCAAATATAATTATAGGGCATGGGAGCGGCTCATTCGGACATGTGGCCGTGCACAAATATGGATTGGAAAACGGACTACGCAGCAAAGACAGCCTGCTCGGTGCGGCGAAAGCGCATGCAATTGCACACGAGTTAAACAGGCTGCTTATAGCGGCGTTGAATAGAAACGGGATAAGTGCACTTCCATTTCCGCCTTCTGCAGGAAGCATCTCAAAGAACAATAAGATTGTTGGATGGAATGTGCAGCCGATCAAGACAGCACTCAGATTCGGTTTTACTCCTGTGGTTATGGGAGATGTAATAGTGGATTCGATTAGAGGCGTGCATATAGCCTCAACCGAGGAAGGATTTGAATACTTGGCAGCCGTGCTGAAGCCCGATAAAGTGATTTCTGCGGGCGATACAGATGGAGTTTTCGAAAAAAATCCTAAATTATACGCAAATGCAAAACTCATAAGAAAGATTACCAAAAAGAACATAAAAGAGGCGCTGAAAGCAGCTGGCGCGTCCCTCAAAATCGACGTTACTGGAGGCATGCACAGTAAGCTCAAGTTTCTTTACAGCATATCGAGAAAATACGGATCTACGTGCCAGATAGTCAATGCAACTGTGCCAGGCAGGCTCAGAGACGCGCTTATGGGCAAGCCCGTCATAAGCACCATAATAAAAGCCAGGTAAGGGCTTATATAGGCTGCCAGCTTGCTACAAATTTGGACTGTCTTTTACCTTTTAGAAGACCGCATCTTTTCCATGCGAGTCATTATTTTAGACCAGGCTGTCGTATTTTTCAAGAATGCTTTCAGTAGCTTGCCGGCAAGCGGCGGCTTCCTGAACTCTTTCATGTTTCTCAGCGTGCTGAAATCTTCCCCAGAAAGCTTCCAAGAAACTGCACCAAGGTTTTCTGCGATGTGCTCCTTCGTTGACGCTTTGGGTATAGGTATCACATTGCCGCTGCTAATGAGATAATTCAATGCAACCTGCAAAGGCGTTTTATTATATTTGTCGCCGATTTCCTTGAGAGCTCTCAGCAGTGGCTCGTCTTTCAGTATTGCACCCCTAGCTAGGGGGCTATATGCGATTAAGGTTATGGACTCTCTGTTGCAGAACTGCAGAAGGCCTTCCTCCGGTTCTCTCATGACTATGCTGTATTCGACCTGGTTTGAGACTATTTCAGAGTGGCTGAGAGCCGACTGCGCCTCTATCATTTCGCTTATTGAAAAATTGCTTACGCCAATGTGCATTATTTTGCCTTCGTCTTGAAGCTTCTCCATTGCGCGCATTGTTTCCGAAATTGGTATTCTGTTGTTAGGCCAATGGAGCTGGTAAAGGTTTATCGATTTTACGCCAAGCCTGCGGAGGCTGCCCTCGCATGCCCTTATCAAATCGTCATAGCCAAAATTAGAAGGTGACACCTTTGTGGCTATGAAAACGTTGTCTATCCCTTTTATTGCTCTGCCAACAAGTTCCTCGTTGCCATACATCTCTGCTGTGTCTATGAAGTTTATTCCGTTTTCTATTCCGTATCTAAGCGCCTCTATGGCATCCTGCGAATCGTTTGGTATCTTCCAAGTGCCCATGCCCAATGCGGGTATCTTTTCGCCGGTCTTGCCAAGCTCTCTGTAAATCATAAAATCATAAGCCGTATAATAAAACAGAAAAATATATCATTTTATTCTTGCATAGTTAAATCGTGGTAGAATGGAAACTTTTGCTCAATCTTCTGAAACTGCATCCAGCGGCGAATTGTTTGCTCCCAGAATAGCCGTAATAGGCGTTGGTGGTGCTGGCACCAACACGGTGCACAGGATAAGCAAGCTTGACATACGCGGTGCTGACCTCTTTGCCTTCAATACGGATGCAAAACATCTTGGGATGATAAATCCTTCTATAAAGAAGCTCGTCTTGGGCGAGAGCATAACCAGGGGCCTAGGCGCTGGCGGCTTTCCTGAAATAGGCGAGAAAGCTGGAGAGCTTTCAAGAAACGAGATAGAGATAATGTTAAAGGATATAAACCTGGCTTTTCTCACAGCAGGCATGGGCGGAGGCACAGGCACAGGCGCTTCTCCAGTCATAGCGGATATAGCCAAAAGGAACGGCGCAATAGTCATAGGCATAGTGACAATGCCTTTCGCCCTTGAAAGGGTAAGGCTGAACGTAGCAAAGGCTGGCATAGAGAAACTGAGAAGGAATGTGGACACGCTCATAGTCATAGATAATCAGAGGCTTTTCACGCTTTATCCAAACATGCAGATAGAGCAGGCTTTTATGCTCGCTGACGAAATTACGGCGAAGGCTGTGAAAGGCATAACCGAGGCGATAACGCAACCAAGCCTCATAAACCTTGACTTTGCCGACGTTAGGACAGTGATGTCTGCAGGCGGCCTTGCTATGATAAGCGTCGGCTCGGCTTCCGGCCACGACAGAGTCGACGCTGTTGTGGAATCGACGCTTAAGAACAAGCTCCTTGATGTCGATTACACAAACGCAAAAGGAGTCTTGATATTCATACTTGGCGGACCTGATATGACGCTGGGCGAAGCCAACGAAATTGGCTCTAAACTTACCGAACGCGTGTCACCTGACGCGTACGTCACGTGGGGCGCAAGGATAGACAACACATACGAGTCTAAGATAGAGGTAATGGCGATATTTGCCGGTGTTTCGGGTTCGTCACTCCTTGGCAAACCGAGCGGCAGCGAAAGGGAGGAAGGCAGCGACTCCACAAAAATAGATTACATATAACGCAGGCAAAAATGTAGCTTGTTGGCTGGATTTCTGCGTAAGCTTTATATAGGTAAACTTAGAAAAATACATTTGTTTGCAATTTTATGCGTTATAAGCATATATTTTGCAACAGCTAGATGATATTTTTGTATAGGTGAGAGCATAGAGTTTCTAAAAGATAAGGACAGAAAGGAGATAAAAGAGATCTTCGACAAGAACCTTACGGGCAACGTCAATATAATGCTGTTTACCGACGCGAAAGACAAGTGCCAGTACTGCAGCGAAACGTTGGAATTGCTTACAGAGGTATCAAAGCTAAGCGACAAGATAAAGCTGACCACTTATGACGTTAATGTGAACAAGAAAGAGGCGGCATTCCTTGGCGTTGACAAAACCCCTGCAATAGTGATAGGCGGGGCAAAGATATACAACATATTTTACTTTGGCATACCTGCAGGCCACGAATTCAGCGCGCTTCTTGACGACATAATAGATGCTTCTAACAACAAGACAAGACTCACTGATAGCACCAGAAGCGCCCTAAACAGCATAAAAAGCAAGCTCGAAATAAAAGTATTTGTCACGCCAACATGCCCATGGTGCCCGAGAGCCGTGAGAATGGCGCATCAGTTCGCAATGGAGAACAGCAACATAAGAAGCAGCATGATAGAATCCATGGAGTTTCCAGAGCTTGCAGAAAAGTATGGAGTTATGGCAGTGCCGAAGATCGTCATAAACGACAGCGTCTCATTCGAAGGCGCGCTTCCGGAACCTCAGTTTCTTGAGTATGTGATGGAAGCCGCAAAGGAAGCCTAAAGCTGCTCAGCTGATGTGGGCTCATTTTCCTCCTTGTTTCTTTCAAGCAGGTATATGTTGGCGTTGCTTACCTGCTTGAGTATCTCATCATGCGTTATTATGAATATCTGATCTACTATTTTCGGCAAAGTTTCGTTGAATACATGAATAAACTTGCTCAAGCCGTTCTGGTCTATGTTGTGTGTTGGCTCATCAAGTATGATCCACCTTAAGTTAGGTACTAGCACAAGGGCAAACGCGACGCGCATCGCGAGACATGCAATGCTGCGCTCTCCGCCGCTAGCGATGGTTTCAACCTTTTCCCAGCGCTCGCCATTATCTGCCTTGAATTTAAGTTTAAGCTCATAATCGTCGCCAGTCGCATCAAGCGCAAGACCGTCATAGTCGCCATATGGGTATATTTCGGGCCAAATCTCGTTCATCACGCTGTTTATAGCGTTTATGAGCTTCGTCCTTAGCACCACCTGAGCTTCACTTAGGGATTTGTTGAATTTTGATAGTTCCTCAACGGCTTTCTTTTTGTTTGATATTTCTTCGTTTATCTTGTTTATGGAATCTATCTGGTTCCTCCTGTCTTCTATCTGGGATTCTTTTTCATTTAACAATTTTTTGTGAGCTTCCTCTTCGGACTTTGCTCTTTCGTATGCTGACTTTTCGGATGCATACGCTTTCTGCAGTTTGTCTATCGTAGCTGAATCGATTTTTATTTGGTCTAGCTTGGCTGATCTTTCCTTAAGTTTTTGCTGACTTTCCGCTATCTCCTTTTCGTACGAGCTTTTTCTTGAAAGAGTTTCTATGGCGCTCTTCAAATCTAGTATTTTCTTGTTCGCTTCATTGAGCGCCGCATTCTTAGAATCGTGCTCTTTCTTTATTTCCGCGTGGCTTTTTTCCAATAACTTAAGAGATTCTTCGAGCTTTGAAAGCTCCTCGTCAATGCCTTTGTAATCGTTAAGCCTGAGGCTATGCAGCTTCAGCTTGCTTATCTCTTCGTTGAGCTTAGAAACCTTTTCCTTTGCCATATTTAAATCTGCTAACGTTCTCTCGAGCATCTCGCTCGACATCTTGGCAAGCTGCTCCTTGCCATTGAGCAAAGCTATCCTGGTTTCTTCGCTCAGGTCGCGCTCGCAAAGAGGGCATTTGCTTATGTGCTTCTGCAGCTCTGAAGCCCACTTTTTGGCATCTTCCATCTGCATCTTATAATATGCTGCCTTGTCTTCCAAGTCGTGCTGAGCATTGAGCGCTGCATCTGCTTCGGCCTGGAGCTTCTCCAGATTTTTGCCCCCGATTTCCTGGAGTAGTTTATCTCTATCTGCTATTCTTTTCTTCAATTGATCGATACCGGCTTCCACCTTAGAAAGTTTTCCCTGACTCTGCCGTTCAACTTCGGCAAGCTTCCTCTCGTCATTTTTGACCGCTTCGAGGCTCTGCTCGGCGCTGTGCAGTTGCCTTTCGAGTTCCTCCTTGCTTCCCAACTTCTGCGCATCTATTTTTTCTACTTCTCGTTTGGCAAACTCGAGCCTGCTCGTTATTGAAGTGATTTCGTTTTCGAGCACTTGCTTTGCCTTGTATGCAGACATGCCTTCGCTGAGCGCCTTCTCTGCCACTTCGGCTCTTGCATTTGCGTTTTTCAGTGCCACTTCTATTTCGCGTTGCTCCTCAAGCAACTTTGCCTTTTCCTCCTCAAGAGCCTTAAGCTGCGCCTCGATTTTGGCTATGTCGAGATTCGCAACAACCTTTTCCTGATCAGCTATGGCATCCTTTATCCTGTTTATTAGAGTTTTAGCGTTGTCTGAAGCTATGCTGAACCTGTCGATCCCAAGAAGTTCGTCTATCTGCTTCTTCCTATCTGAAGGTCCGAGCTCAAGGAAATAGTCTAGTCTATTCTGCTCCGAATACACGACTCTTGAAAATAGGTCATAGTCAACATTAAGTATCTTGCTTATCTCTTCTGTTACGCGTTTGGGCTGCGACTGCAGGTAGGCGCCATCTCTGGTAAGGGTTGCCTGTGCTGTACCGCCTCTAGATATGCTTCTTTCCACAACATAATCTTTGCCGTCGATTGCGAAATCGAGCCTCACACTCGCATTTTCCTCTTGAGAAGGCCTGCTCATTATTATATCTTCAATGCTTGAGCGCTTGTGCTGCAGTGCGGGAAAGGTCCCGAAAAGCGCGAATGATATCGCATCCAGCACGGAACTTTTGCCTGCTCCCATCATACCTATGAGTATGTTCGTACCTTTTGTGAAGGTAAGGTGGGTATCCTTGTGCGTCTTCCAGTTGGAAAGGTGTATGCTGTTTATCATCGGCTCACAGTAAGCAATAGGATATGTCTTCTCATATTTTTATAGCTTATTGATGAAATGCTATTATGAGGCTTGTAGCCGACGTGATGATGGCAAAGCTCGCTAGATGGCTTAGGCTTGCAGGTATTTCTATCTATGATGCTAATGTCGTTGGCGACGATGCGCTGATACGTTTTGTGAAAGCCAAGCGTGCGTTGCTCGTAACCGCGGATCGCGCATTGGCTGAGCGGGCTAGCAGAAGGCGCTTCAGAGTGCTTCTGGTAACTCAGAAGGATTTAGAAAGCCAGATCGCTTTCGTGGTAAAAAGCCTCAACTTAAAAATATCTGCAATGCCTGCGATGCTCTGCCCGGTATGCAATGCAAAGTTGCAGCCCATAAGCAAGAAATATGCAAAATCAAAAGTACCTGAAGCTGCATACAAAATGCATAGGAAATTTTATGTATGCAAAAAATGCGGCAGAATATATTGGCATGGAACCCATTGGAAAGCTATAGAAAAGAGGTTTATGCGCGTCAGAAAAATCATGCGCACTATAGAAGGCTCTCCTCTTCGACCTCTACCTCGCTCACGTTAGGCAGCTTCTTCAGCTCCTCTTCGAGCTTTGTGCTGCCTTCTTCGTCGTCTCTTACAAAAAGAACCTTTATTATCTTTATTCCGAAAGCGACGTCGCTCAGCTGTATGCCTTGCGGCTTCAGTTTCTCGGAAATGAGCTTGCTAAGCTCCTCTTCTTTGCCAGCTTCCGGATAAACCTTGAACACAATGCCGACTTTGCCCATTAAGGTCCCTCAAATCCGCATTCAGGGCATCTATATATTACATAGGTTTCCCTGCATTGATTACACCTAACTATCTTTGCCTTACCGCACTTCGGGCAGAGAAATTCGACATACTCGTTTGTAAGCCTGCCACATGAGCTGCAGACTTTGCCTGGCAGTGATGCTATATAATCACCTTGAAATTAGCGAAGATAAATAAGTTTATTTGTCAAAATATATAAAGATATGCGTGGGCATGTGGTGTAACTTGGATAGCACGGCAGCTTGCGGAGCTGTTGGTTGCGGGTTCAAATCCCGCCATGCCCGAGCCGCAGATTGACTATATCTATAGAAAATCGGCAAGATGCATGCTATGAGCAAAACAAGCCAGGTAGTTACTTTAAGGCAGAATGACCTAGACGAAGCAGCAAAGGTCTTTCAGAGGTGTTTGCATAGGGAGGTCCCAAAAGGTCATGAATCGCTGCTAGCCATAAAAAACAATTTGAAAAGATTCACATGCTTTGTTTACAAAGAAAACTATAGAATTCGGGGGCTTGCCTGGTTTCGTATGAAGCAAAATCATGTCGAATTGCTATTTATTTGCTCAAACAGATTAAGGAGGAAAATCGGCTCTACTCTAATGCTTGAGGTGGCTAGGTATGCACTTCAGAAACACTTGACGTGGATCTATTCCAGTGTGTCATCAAAAGATAAAGCAGCAGCCAATTTCTATCGTTCTTTAGGATTCAAAAATTATAGGAAAACAGGGCATTTTGGTTATTACGTTAGGGCAAGAGCGACAGACATCATCTCTGGGGACGTAGCTAAATTTTTTGGTGAGATTACTGGAATCAACGTCGCTGCTCCGAAAACGATTTTCTCCACAAAAGTGAAAGATGCGGCATGGTACTCTGATGGCAGGATACATATCAATCCAAGTTATAATCCAGAAAACTTGACTTGCGATGAAATGATCCCACATGAATTCTTTCACTATGTACAAACAAAATTTCACGTGGGGTATGCCGAAAGAGGTCGGGAAAGTTCGGCAATGTTCTTCTCTGCTGTCTATGCCAATAGGGGGAAGAGAAAAGGAATGTATATAAGAGGGATAATCAGGTATCTACACATGAAAAAGCATATGCCAGAAGAAGGAAACGAGTATGCGTTAAGCATATTTAGGCAGAATAGATATAGCATCAAGAAGACATTATTAGGCTTTTTGGATTAGGCGCATTTTCTGCGCTGGAAATATGCTGAAGTTCTATCTTCCTAAAAGTAGAATTTATCATGACAAAAATTTGCTTCGGAAATAAAATGATGGCGCATAATCGCACTTTGATATGGCCATGAGCTGCATAGAGCT
Source organism: Candidatus Micrarchaeaceae archaeon (assembly GCA_038878295.1). GTDB lineage: Archaea > Micrarchaeota > Micrarchaeia > Micrarchaeales > CABMGC01 > JAVZDR01. The sequence continues at coordinate 11,731 of JAVZVY010000011.1, forward strand.
CAAAATCATTTCCCGGCACCTGGATTGGCATAGACCTTTTTTGCCTGCTTCCACACATCCTAGGCAACAGCGAATGTTATTATCTCTCTTTCAGTTCCGTGCGTCGCTCCTTCGATAGTTATCTTGTACTTGGATCGCATGTAGTCTAAAAATTCTTTGTTGTATTCTACCATGATCACCACGCTTGTGTTTGTTGCTTCAGTCAGAACCGAAATCACTCTCATCAACAACGAGATTTTCGGTGGTTCGTATGTAGCTGTTTTCAAATTCTCTTAACAGTGTTTCGAACAAGTTCTTAGGTATCTCGTCTGGGCTCGTTTCAAATTTTTCTTTTGCGTAATCAGCTATTACCGATTCGAACTTAGAACCATTGAATCTGCCAAAGCCACATTGATTGCCGACTCTTCGCCTCTTCTTCTAGCGTATTCCAGGGCTTCCCCTAGTGCTTCTTTTTCTGTATGTGGATTGGACAACTCCTTCACAGACATTTTTTTCAGTTCTATACTGTCACCAATCAAGTACAATGCGGTAAATGTTTGGTGAAGATATTTATACGTTTCTGATCTTCAGCTATTGGCAGCACTGGCAGAAATAGAAAGATACTGCAGATAGCAAAAACTCTATTGAAACAAGAGGAACAAGAAATAAAATAAAACAAAACTAATTGGCTACCTCCTTCGCCTTGCCATTCTTCCCTTTCTGTTCATCTTGGATCTTGCTACGTATCCGTTCTTGTCTATGAAGTAAAGGTATCCTTCCTCCCTAGATATCTTTTCGCTTCCAACCTTGGCTTTTCTTCCACGGCTGTTTGTCTTCATCGGCGTGCGCCACACATAGCCGTCCTTGCCTAGGTAATACAGGTAACCGTCTTCCCTGTCTATTCTCTCCTTCCCTATTCTTTCGGCCATTGATTCACCAACATTATCTCTCGTGATAAGTTTATATATCTATCGTCGATAAATCGACAGTAAAATATAAGACAGAAATTCGCCTTTTTTATCGTATGCAAATCAAAAAATTGACGCACATTTATAAATTTTGTAGTGCAATCTTTATTGATTGCATGATCGAGATAAAACTTGAAAAGGAATACAAGCTCAATGGCTACATTCTGCTTGAGGGTTTCCCAAGCGTTGGCCTCGTTGGACCTATGGTAAACAGTTACATAGTAGAAAAACTAAAGATGGAGTACATAGGCCACATAGAGAGTGACGCGTTTCCGCCAATAGCCACAATACACGACGCGGTGCCGCTCTTTCCCGTAAGGCTCTACAAAGACGACAAGTTTAAAATAATAGCCATAGTTGCTGAATTCACGGTGCCACCAAATATAATATACCAGCTCAGCTACGAGCTTCTCAATTTTGTTAGAAAATATGGCATATCCCAGATTGTATCGATAGGCGGTATCATAGCAGACAAACCAAGCGACAAGGTGTTTGCAATAGCCTCGTCCCAGGATCTTATTGCTAAGGCGGCATCTGCCGGAATCAGCACAATAAGTGAGGGTGTAATAGCTGGCGTAAGCGCAATACTCCTGTCTAACGCGCCGGAGTACAACATACCGATAATAGACATACTAGTGCAGGTAAATCCTTCAGTTATGGACCCAAAATATGCTGAACGCATAATAGCAAACCTCGAAAAGCTTATAAAGATAGAAATAGACTTAAGCGAGCTTGAAAAAGAGTCAAAAATGATACAGGCCAAGACAAAGGAAATACTCAAGAAAGCAAAGGAGTCTCACGAGAGCTACAACAACGCAATAGACGCGACAGGCCCGTCGGCATATGTTTGATTTCTGGCGCAGGGGTGGCAGAGTCTGGTCTGGCGTCGGCCACAGAAAAATGCGCAGGACTTAAGATCCTGTGGCTTAGGCCTTCGAGAGTTCAAATCTCTCCCCCTGCAAATGCGGCCAAATAGCAAAATTTCTTATCTTTATGTGCCGATAACTTATTATGGACGAAAGAGAGCTTATCGGAAAGATAACGCATTATTATGACAAAATAGGCGTTGCTGTTGTGGACCTATCTGCAAAGATAAGGGTTGGTGAAAGAATCGTCATCGAGGGTCCAAATACGAGCTTTGAGCAAACGGTTGAAAGCATGCAGGCCGAGCATATCGACATAAAAGAGGCGAATCCTGGCGAATCCATAGGCCTCAAGGTTTCGAATCCTGTAAAGGAAGGCTATAAAATATATCGCGCACAATAGCATTACGTTTAAGCCCCCGTAGCTCAGTGGTATCGCTAAGACACTAAAGAGCGTCTGCATGGTAAGCAGAAGGTCGCGAGTTCGATCCTCGCCAGGGGCTTTACTTTATTTTTTGTCTTCTAGGCACTCATTATTTGCCTATTGAGAGCTAAAAGATACCTTGTCGCCTATGCGCATACCTAGTTTCCTGCGTATTCCAGAATTCATCTCGAGCACGTACATAGCCGGCCTGGACGGCGTATATGTTTTGCAGGTTAATATGCCTGCGCATGGCTTTGCATTGTCGACTGTATCTATGACTCTCTTATCACTATCGAGCCACACTATATCTATTGCAAATTTCATGCCATGCATCCATATCCCATATCTTGCGCTCCTTCTGAATATGAAAAGCATGCCTTCTCTATCGCCAATGCTGCTTCTGTACATAAGGCCAAGAGCCTGCTTGAGGAAAGAGTCAGCTATAAGCATGCTGAAGGAATACCTTTTATATTTAACTCTAGCATGTTTGTACTTGGACTTGAGCAGAGCGTACGCAAATTTCATTAGGCACATGAAATCGCACATAATTTGATAAAATCGATACAAATTTATGTTTTGTTAGTTTTATGCTACGATTGCTGAGATTTGTTATTTAAAAATATACATTAAAAATAAATTAGCGGGGTAAAGATATGAATAGCGAAAATCTTGAAGAAGAAATAGAAGGGGGAGCGCAGGAAAATCAAGATGCACAACAGAGTGCAAACGGTTTCGATATAAATGGCTTGATAATAAAAAAATCAAATAGCAATGCAGAATTCAACAAGTATATAGAGCTCTCAAGCAAACTAGTCCTAAGCTATTATAGAAGGCTTGGCAGCATAAATAAGGCCAACGAGATAGTTTATGATTTGGTCAGCAAAGCAAAAGACGTTAATGAACTAGTCGATCACTATAATGCGCTCAAAGACGACGAGGAATCTTCAAAAAGCGATGCGGCCCAGACGGAAAAGGCGCGCGAAAAGATTGCAAACACGCTGCTCAATGACTATGTGAAAAGGTTCGGGCCCGGCAAACGCGAAGCCTATAACACGCTTGTGCTTCAAGGCTGGCTCTCGAAGGTAGAGGGCTTGCATGACATGATACTGCTAATGGACAATGTGCTCACAATAAGGGATAAGCTGGGTAACTCCTGGGACTATGAACTGCATGTAGTGCCGCTTCTTCTAACTAAGGCTTATAATTTTGACATGCTGGCAGACTTCGCTAATTCTACGACAAATTTGGTCGTCGGCCTAAGCAAGAAACTTGGAAACAACTACCTAGCGGTCATAACAACAGTGAAGATACTGGAACTATCTAACCATCCGAAAACAGTCAAGAACTATCTAAAAGAAATGATAAGCGATGCAAAGAAGGAGATAGAGGAGCTCGATGCAGAGCTTGCGACCATAGGTTTGAACAAGATGTCAACCCTAGTTAACGCGATGAAAATAAAGAAAATAAAAGAAAGAATAAAGGCGCTCAATGAAGGAATAAATGAACTTATGGAAGGCATAGACCCGAAAGAGCTCTCTTTAGAAAATGCAAAAAGGTAGCGCATTCTTTACCCACGCTAGCGTGGCTGGACTTCGGATTGGATCCGGCCACGCCTCATTTTTGTTTTTTTGATATGCTGTTTACAGCTTCTTCGAATATATCCATGCCTTTTTCAACGCTTGAATGCTTCACTGTAAGTGGCGGTATTATTCTTATTGTAGATTGCCCAGCGGGCAACAGAAGCAGCCCTTTGTTGAACGAGTAGTTCAGTACCGCTTGTCTTTCTTCAACGCCAGGCTCCTTGCCTTTCTTTGTCTTGACAAATTCAACGCCTATCATAAGGCCTATGCCTCTTACGTCACCTACACTCTCGTATTTTTCTTTCATCGAATTGAGCCTTTTGAGGATATACTTGCTTTCAGTTTTTATATGCCTCTGCAGGGATTTGAAGTTTCTCTTTACATATTCGAGAGAGGCTTTTGCTGCAGCTATTGAGAGAAGGTTGCCTCCGAAAGTATTTGCATGTGCACCAGCAGGCACATCTGCAATGCTATTCTTTACAATTGTTGCGCCTATTGGTAATCCGGCGCCAAGCGATTTGGCCATAGTATATATATCAGCTTTTACCTCGAAATTGTCGAGTGCAAGGAATTTTCCTGTGCGCATGTAGCCTGCCTGAACCTCATCATCAACTAGAACGATCCCATTTTCATCGGCTATCTTTCGTATTTCCTTGACAAATTCTTTTGGTGGTACTACGTAACCGCCTTCGCCCTGTATAGGCTCCATAAATATTGCTGCTATCTCTTCTGGCGCTACCTCTTTACTCAGAGGGTATTTCTTGATATAATCTACGCAGGCCAGGCCGCATGATGGATACTCTTGATGGAATGGGCATCTGTAGCAGTATGCGAATGGAACGTGTATCACAGCATTGAATGGCCCGAAATATTCTCTTTGAACAGATTTTGACGCTGTGAGGCCCAGAGAGCCCATAGTCCTGCCATGGAACGCATTGTAGAATGCGAGCGTGTATGTGCGCTTTGTCGCAATCTTTGCATATTTAAGCGCCGCTTCATTGGCTTCTGTGCCAGAATTTGAATAGAATATTTTTCCAAATCCTTTCGGAAACATTTTGATGAACTTTTCTGCGAAATCAACAGGTAGAGCTGAGTAATAGTCTGTAAAAGCTGGATGCGTAAGTTTGTCGAGCTGAACCTTAATCGCGTTTCTCACATATGCGTTGGCATTCACGCCAAGGTTGTACACAGAGATGAAGCTTGAAAAGTCTATGAACTTGTTGCCTTCTACGTCGTATACAAAATCTCCAGAGCCATGATCAGCTACGAAAGGGTAATCCTCCCTGGTGGTAGTCATTATGAATTTTTTGTCTCTTTTTATTATGCTGGCAGTGCGCTTTCCTATCTTCACCATCTAATCAGTACTGCTGCTCTGGCAAAAAATAAAATCATTGCTGAATTATGCTTGAAGCTTGCTATAGAGTTAAGCTTTTGCACTCATGCCTAAAACTTTGTTCAGAGCGTTTCTGTCGCTCGCATCGACCTTTTCGTTAAGCAGTTCCAGATGCTTCACATTGCATCTTCTCTCCTTCTTTCTTTTTTCGGATATTATGTTAACAAAATTCCGATCTATGATTTTGGTTATTACCACTTTGCTTCCTGCATCGCGTCCATATTTTTTTATGCATACCCTGCCAACTTCTATTAATGCCATGCGTTCACCTAAATCCGTAAATAGAACCATTTTGTATTACAAATTCATCTTACTGCAGCAATTATTATATCTGCTACCTTCGAAGCGCGAATTTTGTCTGTTTTTATCGCGAGGTCGAAAGGGCTTGTGTCCCTTCCAAATTCTATTCCATAAAGGCGCTTGTATATCTTATAGTTTTCTACATCTCTGACTTTTACTATGTTAAGTGCTTTGCTTATGCTTGTCCCATCGCGCTTCGCCATCCTCTTCGCCCTGTTTTCTGTGCTTGCTGAGAGCCAGACTTTGAAGCCGCGCGGTGAGAGCCATGGCATGGTGTAGCTCGTTGCAACTATGCGCTCGCTGGCTATCTTTTTTACGAATATCCTGTCAGTTTCTTTGTCTATCCTGCTGTTCGATTTGCGCTCGTTGAGGAATTTTAAGCCCTCTTTTGTGTCCCACCAGTTCTCGCCGCTTATCTTATAGCCCATGCTGATTGCCACTTCCTTTAGTATGTCGCTACCGTTTACGGCCTTTATATGAAGCTTCTTGGCTATTATCCCAGCCACTGTTGTTTTGCCGCTTGCTGGCAAGCCTGATATGATTATAGACTGCATGAAATCCGTCAATGCGAAATCATTTGCAGTATGTAGCTGCGCTGCTTTATGCCTATGTCTGTAAGCTTGAGCTCGCCGCTCTCCACTCTGCTGCTAAGCTTTACCACTTCGGCAGTGCATTTGGCGCAGAGCACGCCTCCGAAGAGCCTTTCGTTGGTCCTGAGAGATCTGCCCTTTGCATGCCTGCTAACGCTTATGCCATTGAGCTCAACGCCGCATATGGCACAGTGCGGAATAGAATTGCGACGCCGCTCGTAATGTATTACGTGCCTCTTCTTAAGCGTAACTCTGTCAAGTCTCCTAAAACTGTTCGATCTGTGCATTGGTTTTGGCAAACAAACACCTACATTTAGAAGTATAAGGTAGTATTTATTGGCTGAGCTATCTATAAAAACTTATTGCTATGGCGGCATTTCGGCATTTTATGGGCTTGGTGCCGTGGTTGTTTTCTGACTTTTCACTTCGTATGCTATTTTCGGACCTTCTTTAAAGAAGAGTGAGACTACTGATATTACACTTAGAACAAATTCAAGCCAGATAAAACAGATATCAGTAGAACTTCTCCTACTTTCGAATAAGCCAGAGCGCTTGTAATCTAGGTATTATAAGTCCGGCTCATACGCCGCGGATATATGCATCATTTATAAAACGCCTGATTGCAAAAAATATCGCGCTTAGAATCAATTCCAATAAAGTTAGGCCAATACGAGTTTCGGCTTGGTATTTATCCTGTTGAGTTAGTTTTTATTTTATCCATGCGTTCCCTTTTATATCAGCATTGGACGCCTTGACAATCATCCGCTAAAATTAGACCCTTGCTGTGCGGCCAGTTCGGCTTGCTTTCTTGCCTTTGCTTTGCGTCTGTCTACAACCATCAGCACAATCGAAGATATGACGCCGAGAAGGAAAACAACATAGAAAAAGAATATTCTATAGTTTACGCTGAGAGAGGAGATATGCACAGTTGACGAGCTTGGGAATGCCATTGGCAGCGCCACGTAATAAAGAATGATAAATATAGGTAGTATTATTATGCTCGCCTTGAGCTGCTTCGCCATCACTTTGCCACTTATGTGCATGAGCTCCTTCTGCTTTGCGGCAAGCTCCTCCTGGCTCGCGTTGTTCTTGACCATTTCCATGAGCTCCTTCTGCTTGACCTTCATCTGGTCCTGCATGTCGTAAAGTTCATTGACATTTGAGAGCTTGCGCTGCAGGAACACAGAAAAAGCGACATATGCAACGCTAATCAATACAATTTCAAGCAGAAGCAACATTCTATCAAGTATATGTGGTTTTATTATTGTTTTTGAGGTATATAAATGTATCTGGTGATGGCATGAGCAGCATGCTTATTAAAGGAGCGATAGTGGTCACGCAAAACGCCGAGAGGAGCATCATCAACGGCGATGTGTATATAGAAGATAACAGAATAGGCGAGATTGCCAGCCATATAAACGTTGGCGCTGATTACGAGATAGACGCGAGCGGAAAGATACTAATGCCAGGGCTCATAAACACCCATACTCATGTTGGCATGAGCTCGATGCGCGGCTATGCCGACGATATCAGCCTTGACAGATTTCTTGACAAGACATTTGCCTTTGATAAAGGGAGAAGTTACGCAAGCATATACGGCGACAGCTTGATCTCTATACAGGAAATGCTTGAGACTGGCACAACCTCGTTTTTGGATCTGTACTACGGCGAGGACACGATAGCAAAGGCGGCTGAGAGACTGGGTGCGCGTGCATTTTTGGCATGGGTTGTTCTAGACAAGGAGTATACGACTCAAAAAGGCACGCCTTTAGCAAACGCTGAACATTTCGTAAGGAAGTTTGCCGGCAAAGACGGGCTTATTAGCCCTGAAGTTGGATTGCAGGGCATTTATGTGTGCAGTGACGAAACACTTCTTAGCGCTATGGAACTTGCTGAAAGATATGGTAGGATAATAACAATGCACCTTGCAGAAACCGCGAGAGAGGTCGAGGCGAGCAAGAAAAAGCACGGCAAGGGTCCTATAGAATATCTTGATAGTATAGGATTTCTCAATTGGCGGCTTATAGCCGCGCATGTTGTGCACGCGTATGAAAACGACATAATGCTTCTGGCACGCAGGGGCGTCACAGTATCGCACAACCCAGCAAGCAACATGAAGCTTGGCAATGGCATCGCCCCAGTATACAAGATGCTTAAAGCTGGCATAAACGTCACTATTGGCACTGACAGCGTAGCAAGCAACAACAGCCTTGATATGTTCCAAAGCATAAAGCTTGCGGCGTTACTGCAGAAAGGCGCAACCAGAGATCCAAGCGCTTTGACTGCGCAGCAAGCCCTCGATTTAGCGACTGTAAACGCTGCGAAGGCGCTTGGTGCTGACGATAAGATAGGCAGTATAGAGGAGGGCAAGCTTGCTGATTTGGTGCTTCTTGACCCGCATCCAAATGGTCTGCCGCTCAGCAGGGAGAACGCAGTATCAAATATAGTTTATGCTCTTGAGGGTCTCAACGTCGAAATGAGCATAATAAACGGAAAAATAGTATTTGACAAAAACAAAAGAAAAAAACGCCAAACTAGGCCTTAGAGTCACTCCATTTCGCCGCTAGGAGGCATGTTTCCCTGCGCTCCTCCAGCAGGCGACTTTGCTTTGGAGCTTATCATGTCATCGATTCTGAGTATTATCTCAGAGGCTTCGCTTGCGCTTAGTATCGCTTGAGCCTTAACCTTCAGCGGCTCCAGAACGCCGAGTTTTTCCATGTCGTTGATCTTGTTTCTGAACACGTCCACGCCGAAGGTCCTACCATCTTTGCCCTTATGCTTTGTCCTGAGCTGGACAAGCGTGTCTATTGCGTCCATGCCGGCGCTTTCAGCCAAGGTCTTCGGTATTATTTCGAGTGCATCAGCAAAAGCCTGTATTGCGAGCTGCTCCCTTCCGCCGACCTCGCTGGCATAGTCTCTTAGGCTGTTTGCAACATCAACTTCTATGCTGCCACCGCCTATGACGTACTTCTTTCCTTCTATTGCGCTTGCAACCGCTCCTATTGCGTCGTTGAGAGCGCGCTCTACCTCGTTGACAACCTGTTGCGTGCTGCTTCTTATGAAGATTGTGACGCTCTTTGGATCCTTGCACTTTTCTACGAAGACCATCTGTTCTTCACCAATCTTCCTTTCCTCTATCTGGCCTGCGAATCCGAGATCCGCTTCAGACAAGTCAGCAAGACTTGTGACAATCTTGGCACCGGTGGCCTTTGCGAGCTTCTCCATGTCGCTCTTCTTGACGCGCCTCACAGCAAGAATACCGGCCTTTGCCATGTAGTGTTGAGCAATGTCATCTATGCCTTTTTGCACAAATATTGCGTTTGCGTTTGTTTTTGCGACCTTGTCTACCATATCCTTCAGCATCTTCTCCTCCTGCGCTAGGAAGGCCTGCATCTGTTCTGGTGAGGTTATCTCTATCCTTGCGTCAGTTTCTGTCTTCTCTATCTCGAAGGCCACATCCAAGAGTGCAACTTTCGCATTGTTCAAAACTTTAGGCATGCTTGGATGCGCAACCTCCTTGTCTATAAGCACGCCGTTTATGAACTCAGTATCCGCAATGCCGCCACCCTCCTTCTTCTCGAGCTTTATGAAGTCCTTGTCTATTATGAGTTTTCCGTTCCTTGTTTCTGCGACCTGCTTTATGGCTTTTATAACAAGTTCGGCAAGATACTTTTTGATGCTTTCATCGCCGACGTTCTTGGAAGCCATCGATATCAGGGCTATTTTCTCGAGTTTGTCGTCGTCGTCAAGCGATATGTCGTAAGAGTACTTGTCAAGGATCTCTATGGCCTTGTCGGCAGCCATCTTGTAGCCGTTTATTATCGTTGTAGGGTGTATGCTCTGCTCTATCAAGTTGCCAGCGTATTTCAACAGCTCACCAGAAAGTATCACTGCTGTAGTGGTGCCGTCCCCAACTTCCTTGTCTTGTGTCTTTGCAATGTCTACCATTATCTTCGCTACTGGGTGCTCTACGTTCATTTCCTCTAGTATTGTCGCACCGTCGTTGGTTATGACTATGTCGCCAAGCTCGCTTACGAGCATCTTGTCCATGCCTTTAGGACCGAGAGTTGTCTTGACCGCGCTAGCTACCGCATACGCTATTGCTATGTTTGTCCTCTGTGCCTCTCTTCCAAGAAGCCTTGTAGCGCCTTCCGGCAACACAATGTAAGGTTGTCCCAATTGATTATTTTCTGCCATATTTACACCTTATAGCTTTTAAACAAGAAGATTCTTCATGACAAAAACTCGATTGAAATCGCTAATGTGTATGTTGCTAATTCGTTATATAATATGAAGGATAAAATTTTTATACCTTACCTTTATCGACGAGAAGCCTTATTCTATATGTTCGGTGAGATGCAGCGCAATCCCGAAAAAATCTAGCTTTGCGAAAAGTTTATAATTACACTATTAGATTTAATATTGTGCTAACATGGAAGACCAGGAGCAGAAAAAAAGGGAACTGAATCCAAAGCCTCAAATAAAGATACAGAACATCGTAGTAAGCGCGGACCTTCATGTTTCGGTTGACTTGTATGCGCTCTCTAAAGGCGTCAAGGAAGTGGATTATGAGCCTGAGCAGTTCCCAGGCGCTATATTCAGGATAAATGAGCCAAAGGCTGTGATCATTCTTTTTAAGAACGGAAAGCTCATATGCACAGGCTCAAGTTCCGAAGCCGATATAGAGCGTGTGCTAAAACATGCCGCAAAAGTCATAATGAAATATACCATAGCCTCTTAGCTAGCTGATATATTCGCCGTTTGCTACACGCCTTGCGATTTTGTCGAATTTTTCGAAGAATGCCTCCCAGGAGTAGTTTTTCTCTACAAGCTTCCTACCAGCCTTGCCCAGCTCTTTAGCGACATCTGTGTGCTCGGCAATGAACTGCATCTTGTTGGCCATTTCCTCTACAGAATTGACAAGGTAGCCTGTCTTTCCATCCACTATCGTTTCCTTAGGACCGCCTTCGTTTACTGATATTACGGGCTTGGCGCTAGCCATGGCCTCGATTGGCACCATGCCGAAATCCTCGTTTATAGCTGCGAAGAGCACCGCTGATGACCTTGCAATCATATTTCTCATTTCTTTGTCTGCAACATTTATTTTGAATATGACGTTCTTCACGCCTTTCGCTTGAAGATCATTGAAATATTTGACGTGCTCTTTGTCTTTGGATAGCGCTCCTGCTATTATGAGTTTCATATTGCCCTTTGCCTTTCTCTGGAATTTTGCGAACGCGTCAATCACATAATCCTGCCTTTTCGTAGGAATTATCCTTGAAGGGTATATGAAAAACCTCTCGTAGTCTATATTTTTGTATTCGCTTACATCGACGCCTGGGTTTATCACTGTAGAATGCCTGGAAAAATACTCGCTTATGCGCCCTTGCGTATTTGAGCTGTTTGTTACTATAGCTTCAATCTTCTTTATTATTCCGCCCATTATGAATTTGTACGTCCTTGTAAACGTTGCGTAGATAATCTTTTCTTTGTAGCTCCTACCCTTGGACCTTATGGAATACAGGTCATATACCTCCCTTGGCGGCGTGTGACAATACCACAGCACCCTCGGATTCTTGTGTCTTATCCATTCGCTTGGCGATATGTGCGCATTTATCAGATCGTAATCGTCGCCCACTTTGAAGTTGTAGAAGTTGTAGCCGTAGGTAAGGCCCTGGGATGCCCTGTATGGGAGACTTTCCGCAAATGGCACCTTTTTGCCTATTATCTCTATGTCGAGATCCCTGAATTCTGGAAACGTCGTGCGCTTGTTGTATTCTATCGTATAGATTTTTGCATCGTAATGTTGAGCTATCTTGAGGATGACCTTTTCGGCTCCGCCCATTAGGGTAAGGTAGGGTTGCGCTATTGCAAGCTTCATGGATTCACCTTTCTTGTCAGCCTGGGATTGTGTAGTTGTTGTGGACCCACGCCGGCTTAGGCGTCACATACGGAAGGCCGCCCGTATAGTTGTTCAGTGCCAGTATCATTACCTCGTTTGTGCTGTTTACGTAGTTCATTCCTGTGAAATTCGAAGGGTAGGCGAGATGGTAGCCTGGTAGATAGCCGAAGAAGAAGCCCCTGTAGTAGTTTGACATGTAGAATTCTGTGGGTGCGTCTGTTATTGTGTCGTTTGGAGCGTTTGGCGTGTATAGCACCATGAAAGTGAAGAAGTTGGCTCCTGATACCGGCGTCACGCCGTAGTAGAACTGCGAACTAGGCACAATCAGCGCATTAAGCCTTGTTCCATTGGTAGAATATAAATACACAGGCGCAGATGAGGTATAGATGCTCGTTGGCACGCAATATGTTATGTTCAAAAGCTGCGGCCCGGCTATGGCAAGCGCCTTCACAGCTGTCACAGATGAATTCGCAAAGGTGCAGTACTGGCTCACGCTGCTTACAGATGCTGGAATGAGCGCATACACAGGATCGTGTTTCAGCTCGCACGTGGATGTGCCGAGCACATATGGTTGCCCGACGGAGGCGCCGGCCTGCTCCGCAAACGCCTCGCTCGTCTGGTTGACATCGACGCAGGCAAGGAAGTCTAGCGCGCCCCACTTCTGCTGGAGCTCATTGTCGAATATGACATACTTCGCTTGGACGCTGTCCATGAAGCTTGACAGCGCTTTATAGCCGAAACCGTCTGCCGGACCGAGAACGTAGATAGCTGCTGTCCTGTAGTCAAGAGTGGGCACTGCATTGTCGCCTCTCAGAACCGCATTGCTGTTGCCGAACCAGTTGATCCAGTCGCCATAATCCCACCATGAGAGCAGCCTGGGTCCGAAAGGACCGACATTTGCGCGCATCCAAGCAGCCGCCTTGAGCCACGCGTTTGGAACCACGTTGCAGTAGAGGTCGTAGCCGAGCGAATTGCCAGAGTTTGCTATCGTGTTGCAGTTTGGATTGAGCGCCGCTGAGATCAAGCCAGATACAGAAAGCCATTCCACTACAACAACAATGAATATGAAAATTGCGAAATATTTGACAGCTTTGGCGTGGTCCTGCTTTGGCTTCTCCGGCCTCTTGACGAGTTTGTAATCGTTTCTTATGAACATCACTGCTTCGGCTATTATTATTGATATGGCTATTATATATGCAACGCCGAAGTGAGGTAGATATTTCACTTCTGACATCGCGGCTATCGCAAGGGGCCATACCGCAGCAAGAGCCAATATGGCGCTGCTTGAATTTCTGTATAACATTGCGACAAGCTCGAATAGTGTGAAGATTATAAGCACGGCCCAGATTATTATGTCAACGCCGCCTACGCTTGCGCCTATTATGCCGAAGCCCGCAGCGCCGAAGTTGAAGTTAAGTCCTGTGGGTTCGAACTCCTGCACGGTCATGAAGAGGGGTGTAGATGGCGTCACAAAGTGCTTGCTCAGCGCTATGTAAGTTCTGATTGGCGTGCCCAGCGAAGTGAAGGCTGCAAGGATTAAAACTATCACGCTAAGCAGTATTAGCACAGCCAAATATGTTTTGATGTTTATCTCTTTTATCAGCTTCTCTCTTTTGAGGAGCAGGGGCAGGTACTCAAGAAACGCTATGAATATGAGCGAAACCACAGGAAATGATATTATAACAGGCAGGCCAAGCATGCTTGGTATCCTTTCTGTGAGGGTTGCACCGTATGGACTGTAAACAAGGTAAAATATTGTGAATACGACTATCACGATTATGTTCATCTTGTAGAAGTCTCTCGTGTCCATCCTTTTAAGCACAAGAAGCAGGCCCTGCAGCACTATGTAGATTGAGAGCACTCCAGCAATTACTGTATAGTAGTGGGCTCCAAGGAAGTTAGAAGCATAGGCAATGCCTGCAAGTATCGCATATCTTTTTTCTTTCGGATATTTAGCGGCAAGCAGGTAGGTTGCGTAGAAGAAGAACATAGCAAAGATGCCCCACGGTTCGAGAAGCTGTTCGCCAGCGATGAAAGTGGTTATTAGCACGGGCATTGCCGCGGCGAACGCCGCGCCGACAAGCGCAGGAAATGCGCCATAGTCATGGTAAAGAAACATGAACACTATAAATACTAGCAATGCCGCTACTATTGGTGGATAGAAGCTGCTCACGAGGCTGAGAAGATTCGTGCTCAGCGTTGAATAGTGAAGCGCCGAATTGGCAAGGTCGTACCAGTAAGCTTCGAGGTACGGCACTATAGGCTGAATTCTGTGTATCACGCCGTTGGCTACTGTTGGCCATGCTGCGTGATCGTAGAGAAGCTGGTAGCCGTAGGTGAGTATGTACTGCGTGCTTATCATATCGTAATATGGGTCGAACTCGAAGAAGATTGGCGCTATGCCGATGCTTGCAAGCCTTGTTACAAACGTGAAAAGCATCAGAAGCAGCAATATTGACCACATCACTTCAGGCTTGTTTATGCCGACTCTGTGCTGCTGAAGCAGCAAGCGTTCTTCTGCTTCGTGTTCTGAAATCAGTTTTGATAGCTCCTCATTGTGCATCGCAATTATCCTTTGCCTTTCCTCTTCTGGCGCACCTTTCAGTGCTTCCAACTCATGCCTCTGGCGCTCCTTGAGGCTTTCCTCTTCGGCTTGGTGTTCTTTTATCAGCTCCGTGTCTATATTTAGCAGCTTGATGTTTTCCCTAATCTTTGAAAGTTCAGACCTGCGCTCGCTTGATGGAGAAGCTGAAAGCACGGCTCTTATCGACTTGATTGAGAAGACACCCTGCTGGAAGCATAGGACTATGCCTATTATAGTCAGCACCACAACATTGATGTTGTAGAGCCCAGCAGAGAAAGAGAATGCGTGAATGTATGGTATAAGGTATGATTCAAGCCATGTCATCACTGGCGGGAAAATAAGGCCGAACATGAAGCCTATCGCAACTATCTCGAACGTATGCAGATTTGTTTTTTTGAGAAGGGCAAACGATAGCAGCACTCCAGGCACCAATATAGCCAGGAACGCCTCTATGCCCACTAGCAGTATTGACATGAGAAACACA
>JAVZVY010000012.1:0-23594 GCA_038878295.1 Candidatus Micrarchaeaceae archaeon
CTATCCTATATGCAAAGCAATGGCCCTTACGAACTTTTTGATGAAAATGTGGAGTGGGCTTACATTCTTCTTCACATCCTTTATCATCGGCTTATATCTCATCTTCTCCTCTGCTGTAAGCTTGCCCTCCTTTACTATCTCAGTCCTCTTGCCATCGACTATCTGGACTTCGGTTTTGCTTATTATCTCTTTCTTCACCATAGCATACCATTCATCAAGAGTGTTGCCATGTACCTTTATCATCTTCAAAAAATCTTTCATCTTTATCCTCCTCCTACGCCCAGTCCTATCTTCTTCTGCTGCTGGTATCAACGCGGCTTTGTCGCATATTTCAGCTATGTCTGCGGTGGAAAAGCCCATAGTGGCCCTGGCAAGCCTACCAAAGTTTATATGCGCTAGCGGCATTTTTCGTGTATGATAAATGAATGCCTGCCGCCTTGTTTTGTAGTCTGGCGGAGGCATGTATATCGCCTCGCCGAACCTTCCACTTCTTTTCAGAGCCGGATCTATATCCCACGGCTGGTTTGTCGCACCTATTACGAATATTCCTTCTGGGTTCTTTTCTACGCCGTCCATTTCCTGAAGGAATTGGTTCACAGCAAGCCTCATGTATTGTTGGGACTCGCCTGCGCCCTCTCTCTTGGCACCGAGACCGTCTATTTCATCAAAGAATATTATGCAAGGCGTATTCTTCCTTGCTTGTTCGAATATGGCGTGCATGTTTTTTTCAGTATTACCAGCATACATGTCAACGATTTCGTTTACTCTGGCTATTATCACGTTTGAATTTGTCTCGCCAGCTATGGCGTTTACTAGGTAAGTCTTGCCGCAACCTGGAGGACCGTAAAAAAGCACGCCGAGGCCGAGTTTCTTGCCGTATGCCTTGAGAAGCTCCGGTTTCTTTATTGCTAGTATTATGTTGTCGTGTATCATCCTCTTCTCTTTCTCCATGCCTACTACATCTTTGAATGTTAGGCTCGACTTGTACCACTTTGTCTTTTTTATTTGGCCCTCTACAATCTCGCTCTCCTGAATTTCCTGTTGTGAAGAAGCGGTTGTGCTTGGTTTTGAACTTAATTCGATTTGAGGGCTTGAAGTCTTGATTTTGAGCTGCTCCAGCCTCGTCTTTGCTTCGGTATAATTAGGATTATTTGAAAGGGACTTTTGGTACCATTCGCGTGCGCCCTCGTAATCATGCTGGGATTCGCTTATCACGCCCATTATGTAGGGGGCATCGTAGCTGTCTGGCTCGAGGCTCATTACCATCTCAGCGTCTTTTGCAGCCTCTTCATATTTGCTCAGTATTGCGTATGCTAGCGCCCTGTTGAAGTATGCGCTCGAGTATTTAGGATCTACTTTTATAGCCTGTGAATATAGATCTATAGCTTCCTCAAACTTGTTCTCTTCGAACATCGCGCCGGCCTTCGTATAAAGCTCCTTAGCCAAAGGGTTGTTAGTGCCGCCCCTTTTGCCCTTGTTTTCGTCGTCCGCCATGAGCATCACAATTTAGACTGTTTGCCGCGCAAAGCGCTTTTCCCGTTTTTAATATTGTCAAGCAACCTATTTATTGCTTTGTCAACAGCTGATATGTATCTATTTTCGCGCCTTACGTTTATGAATTTGCATTCTTCAAACAGTGCGGCAAGCTTCATCGCTTCATTGTTTAGTTTTCGAAGTTCTTGGCTCTTTACTTTGTATTGCCCATTCAGCTGCTTTATCACTAATTCACTGTCAGAGTACAGTTCAACAGAATTTTTTACACCGAGGTTCTTTGCCGTCCAATCAAGCGCCTTTATTATTGCTGTATACTCGGCGAAGTTGTTCGTCTTTACGCCATTGAAGATCTCCATGCTTGAAAGTTTTTGGCTGTTTTTGTCTAGAATGAGATAGCCTGAAGCGCTTGGGCCGGGGTTGCCGCGCGATGCGCCGTCAGTGTAGATATATACGCTCGCCATTATATCCTTCCTTCAAAGCCTATAAGAAATGCGAATTTTCCTATCGTTATTGAAGCGCTTTGCGTTCTTATATTTTTTGTTTTGGATAGGGATTTATACTTTTATAGTTTTGTTAAGTAATATTAATGAGTTTATGCCAGAAAACCCACAATTGATGACCTTTTTATACAACATATTCGAGCTTAGCGATAAGTATCTGAAGGCTGATGATTTTCTCAACAAGTTCGCGTCAACGCTAAAGGATACTTTTGGGATAGACGAGATAACACTTAAGCTGCTTCTGCACGGCAACGATACGATGAGCCCAGCAGAGGAATTCGCAATCAACACAGGCAAGCCGTATGTAGACAACAGGCTGAGTGGCTATTCAGCTTTTTCGGAGCTAGTAGAGCTCTACAACAAAGGCTTCAAAAGCTGCGCTATTCTGCCGATCACAAATTCAAACAAGCCTATAGCGGTTCTGTCGCTGCTTTCCAAATCGGAGGAGAAATTCGGTGAAGATTTGATGAGCGTACTGGCTACAGGCACAAAGCTCGCTAGCTACAGCGTATCCGCAAACCTTGAGAGAGATAAGAGTTTGGGGCTTGCAAAATATTTTGACGCGGCGTTCAGCTCTGTAATGCCGCAGCTTCTTATCGACAAAAAAGGATCAATAGTTAAAGTAAACAGGGCTGCCGCCAATCTTCTGAACAAAAGCTCCAGGGAGATAGTCGGTGATAACGTTAAATCAATCCTTAGCGTAGACGCAAATATGCTTGCGTCAATAAAATTTGGCACATCGGTGGAGATTTCGCTTGCTAACGACCATTATAGGAAGCTAATGGCTTCTATGAACTTAATAAATGAAAACCTTATGCACATCCTGCTCAACGAAGTCACAGATTTGAGGATGCTTGAAGCGCAACGCAATCTTTTCACGCACAGCAGCAGTGAAGCGATGCTGATGCTAGATGCCAACCTAAATATAAAGTGGGTCAGCGACAACGTTGAAAAAGTATTGAAATGCAGCAAAGAGTCTATAACAGGAAAAAACTTTCTGGACATTTCCGATGGCGATCGGGATGCTACTAAAAGAATCTTCGAATTCAGCGGCAGCGAATACAATGGGTTCGTAGACTTCAAGTTTGAAAATGATATTGTTGTGCCTGCCAAGATAACGATAGCAAAGGACAATATGTATGGCTTTTCGTGCATAGTGTCAAACAGGACCTACGAAATGTACGCCGAAAAGATCAAAGATGATATAAACAATATTATAGCGCTCTCGAGCGATGCGGTGATAGAAACAGACGAATTCGGCTACATAAAATACGCAAACAAAAGAGCCGAAGGGCTTCTCGGCTATTCTGCAAACGAGATAACGGGAAGCGCTGTATCTTTGTTTTATGATCAGGAAAGCCAGGATAAAATAAATGGCGCATTGGCCATAGCAAAGAAGAGCGGCTATGCCGGCAACCTATTCGTGAACATGATAAAGAAGAACAGCGAGACCATACCTTTCGAGCAAAGCGTGAGGAGCAGGATAAACGAGAAGGGCTCATTGGAAGGCTATATCATATTAGGCAAGGAGCTCGCTACAAAAAGGGCTATCGAGGATCTTAAGGAGGCGAATGAGAGGCTTGAGAAGACAGCCGAAAGGTTCAAGAGCGAAAGCGATCTCAAAACTGATTTCATATACAACATTTCTCACGACCTCAAGACGCCGATAACAAACATAAAGGGTTTTTCGAGGCTGCTCTACAACGAGGAGTTCGGAAAGCTAAACGACGAGCAGAAGGGCTATGTGAAGATCATACTTGACGAATCCGACAGGCTCATGCAGCTGATACAGCAGATACTCGACGTAGCGAAAATGTCTTCAGGAAAGATAAAGCTTGATATGCAACCCGTGAACTTTGAGAAGCTTGGCGAGAATCCTAGCATAAAGTCTCTTGCTGAGGTTGCAATCGAAAAAGGACTGGCATTTTCGTGGAATGTTGATTTCAACGTTCCCGAAATAAAGGCGGATCCTAACAGGCTCATACAGGTGTTTATAAATTTGATAGGCAACGCGATAAAGTTCACGGAGCAGGGCAGCATAACCGTAAAGATTTACAGAAAAGGCAGGAATGTTAGAGTCGAAGTGAAGGATACCGGCATAGGCATAAGCAAGGAGGACCAGCGCAAGCTTTTCAGGAAGTTTTACCAGGTTCATAGAAAAGACTTGAAAAAGCCAGAGGGCGCAGGAACAGGCCTCGGTCTTTCTATAGCAAAGGAAATAATATCCCTGCATGGCGGCAGGATAGGAGTCAATTCCGAAGTAGGCAAAGGCAGCGAGTTCTGGTTCACGTTGCCAATATACGGTAAAAAGAAAAAGGTGCAGGAAAGGCAGGAGCAAGAATGACTTCAGGTAGGCTAAGGCTTATAAGGTATATATGCGCCGCAGAAGTTGTTTATGCTGTTCTGGAACTGGTACGCTGCATTGAGTTCTGTGTAGTTAAGTCCGAAATACGCGCCGGTGAAGCTCACGTTTTTTGGCGTTCCAGACGAATAGTTAAGCAGTATTATCAAAGACGGATTCGGACGTGGCTGGGATTTTGTTAATACAGAGTAGATAACGTTGTAATTTCCATTTCCGGCGCTCGTAATGTTGGTTTCAAGCTCGTATGGCGTGTTCATGCTTGCGTTGTAAAATGAGAATGGACCATTAGTAGGAATGCCGTATTTCGACATTGTCGCGTTGTAGACGCTTTCGTTGCATGCCCTATCCTTTGTGTAGAGAGTCGCATACTCGCTCATTAGCGTGCCAACATTGAGATTGCCCACGAGCTTCATTATGTTCGCGACAGGGATGGTTGCATTCGCAGAAATGGTAGTGGTAGGCGCTACAGTAGTAGTTGTTGATGTGGTTGTTGTGACAACGCTGACGGTGCCGTTGTAGATTACGTGCTCGGCCAATATTGCAGGCAGTATAACCACATTAGGACTCGGCTTTATGGCAAGCCCACTAGATATAGGAGAAAGCGCGATCTTTACAAAAGACGAATTGCTTGATTGAAGGAATACGTGGATGTTTGAGTACTTGAGTGCATCTGTGCTCAGATTCGCACCGCTACCAGCAGCTATGAAGGTTGCAACAACAGGCTTACTTAATATTGGTAGCCCGGTTATGTAGATTACAGAACCGCTTGCTGTTGAGTTTTTTACAAATAGGTAATATGTGCCTTGCGATGATGGTACGTCGAAGTAGATGCCGCTGCCGGCTGCTATGTTGAAGGTTTCCTGCGATGTTATCAATTGTACTCCATGCATTGCATAGATCCAGTAAATGGCTACGGCAATGATTACCAGTATAACGATTAGAATGAAGGTATTTCTAAGCGTGTGCTTGTGCGAGACAGAGCGCAGGTCTTTCTCTTTTTTGTAGAGCATGATTGCACCTGTATGCACCGGTCGAACATTTCGACTTCTGGCAACGCCTCAAATACAATGATTATAAAAGAGGAAAAGTATATATGCGTTGCTATGGCTTCGATCCGCTGGATTCGCGACAAGAATGCTTATCATTTTGCAATAATGTCTGTTGCGCAGTGCTCTATTTCTATAATAAACGCGCTCATGGCAAAGAATTTAAGAACACTTTACACATACTGATTCTATAAATTGCAATTTAAGGTTTGCTTATGCACGACTTTTACAGGCTTTACAAAATATTAAGAGGGCATTTTGGCTTTTTGAACTGGTGGCCCGGCGAAACCAAAGACGAAATAGTAATAGGCGCTATACTTACGCAACAAACCAGCTGGAAAAATGTAGAGAAGGCGATTTCAAACCTGAAAAAATACGGAGCCCTGAGCATAGAAAAGATCGCCGCGATGCGCCTTAAGAGGCTTGAGGAGCTGATAAGGCCGAGCGGCTTCTACAGGCAAAAGGCCGCAAGGCTTTTGGAATTCTCAAAGTATGTGACGAAAAAACATGGAAGCCTGCAATTGATGTTGAAGACGCCGCTTGAGGATTTGCGCAAGGAATTGCTAAGCCTGAAAGGCATAGGCCCAGAAACGGCTGATTCGATAATACTGTATGCGGCTGAAAAGCCGATTTTTGTGATCGATGCTTATACGAAGAGGATTGCAAACCGCGTCTTCGGAATTGGCGATGCCGATTACTCGTCACTGCAAGAGCTTATAGAAAATTCTATTAAAAAAGACCTAGAGCTATACAAGGATTTTCATGCGCAGTTTGTTGAGTTGGGCAAGAACTTCTGTAAAAAGAATCCTATATGCGAAAGTTGCCCGGCAAATGGAATTTGCACGTATTATGCAAAAAACTCTAGAAGATAATGCCAAACAGCAATATGCTTTCCCACCTGTAAGGCAGTATTTCATATCGTGAGCAGGCTTAGCTTCCGAGTTCGAAATGGGTTCGGGCGTTTCCCTGCTCCTATGGCCGTTTGGCGCTATTATTTCTGCTCGAAAGTATAAAAACCTTATCCTTAGCGCAGGCAAAGAGATTTAAGCCTAGGCTACAATATAGCGTTGTGGAAGTTGTATGCATATCTGTCGGGGGCAGCGTACTTTTTAATGGAGATGATCTAAACGCCAGTTTCGCAGATGAGCTAATTAACACGCTCGCAAAATACAAGAACCTAAAATTTGTTGTGGTGACCGGTGGTGGTGAAGTTGCCAGGAGGTACATTTCCTATAGCAGGAATTTCGTATCAGATCAGCAGACTTTTGACGAAATTGCCATAGGCGTTACCAGGCTCAATGCGATGCTACTGCTCAGCGCGTCGAAAGGCAAAATTGACGCATACCAGAACATCGTAACAAATCTGTACGAAATGAAGGAAGCGATATCAAGGCACAGGATTGCTTTTTCTGGCGGCCTTTACCCCGGAATAACAACTGACGCGGTAACTGTGCTATATGCGGAGGCTGTCGGTTCAAAGAAAGTCGTGAATATGAGCAGCGTGCCTTATGTCTATGAAACAAACGACATAAAGCATTCCAAGCCTATAAGGAAATTAGGCTACGACAGGCTCATAGAGATAGCGGCGAAGTACGATTCCAGGAGCGCAGGATCGAATTTCGTATTCGATTTAGTCGGATGCAAGCTTGCAAAGAGGTCAAACATCAAAATATACTTCGCAAGTGGAGACGTGGCTGAGCTAAGAAAGATTCTTGATGGCAAGCCCCATAACGGCACAGTGGTCGAGTGAAGAACAGTGATAAGAAGAAGCAGTGGGCGAGATTTGTTCGTTTGAGAATTTTATCTAGAAATGAAGCTTTGGGGTAAGAGCCGGCGAGGAAAAAGTTTTAATTAGGATGCCGCCTAAACGCCTATAAAAAAAGTCTATGGCTCTTGGGAATTCTATAAGCAACATTTTAGATTTGGCACTTGCGTTTTCATGGAAGCCAAAACGCAAATTAGTAGCGCTATGGGTGCATATGGTATTTGCTTGTTTCTTACCGTAAAAAATAAAAATTTTCATCGCTTATATAATATATATATATATTGGGGGTGATTGTATGGTGAAGAGTAGGAGGGAGAGGAGAATGGATATAGTGCCAGTGAATTTTGACGACTTTTTCAGCGAGCCATTCGAATACATGAGACGACTGATGGGCTACCCAAGGAGATATATAGACACATTCATTAACCGCGTCCCAGACATAGACATGATAGACAAGGGCAACGAATTGGTGATAAAGGCGGACCTGCCAGGAGTCAACAAAAACGACGTAAAGGTCAATGTAGAAAAGGAAAGCGTCACAATTTCGGCACAGACATCCAAGGAGAAGGAAGAAACCGGCAAGAATTACTACTATAGCGAAAGGTCGGCTTCAGGCTACTACAGAAGGATTCCATTGCCAGCAGCTGTAGATCCGGACAAAGCCAAAGCAACATTCAAGGACGGCCTTCTTGAGATGGTGCTTCCAAAGGCGCCAGGAGAAAGCAAGGAAATAAAAATAGAGTAGTCAGCTTAGCTTAAGGGCTTCTGTGTTTTTCATTTCTGAAAGTTTCTTCAGCGCTAGATATGTTGCTAGCGCTGAGTTGTAAGCGTTTTTTGTGCGACCCTTCGAAAAGGTCCACACGTCCTTTATGCCAGCAAGCGAGAGCACAGAATAGACGTTCTTGCCAGCTACTATACCTATGCCCCTTGGCGCGGGCTTCAGCACAACTTCGACGCTTCCGGCTTTGCCTCTCAAAGTAAGTGGCAGCGAATGCGCCGTGCCGCAGTTGCATTCCCACGAGCCGCAGCCTAAGATTACCGAAATTATGTTTCTCTTTGCATCTTTGATTGCCATATCTATAGTAGGCTTCACTTCAGTGCCCTTGGCTGTGCCTATGCCGACATGACCGTGCTTGTCGCCTACTACCACAACAGCCCTGAACTTCTGCTTCCTGTTGTTCTTTGTCATTCTCTGCACAGACCTGACATCTAGAACTGCGTTGTCCATTCCTGGAAGAAGCGTATCGACAATTTCTACCTCCTTGATCTGCTTGCCCATTGCAAAGATCTGCTCTACACTGGTTATCTCACCGCTTTTTACCATCTTTCCAACTTTTGTGCGCGGCTGCCATTCGGCAAGTTCTGTGGCAGCTTGCTCATCACGCGCCTCTTTATTATCGATTTCCAATCATTCACCCTGGCTATTCAGGATTTTGCTCTTTGTTTCGTCAAACTTCGCTTTGATATTTTCTAGAGCACCATCTTTTATATATGAACTGAACTGTCTTTTGTAGCGCTCGGGATTTGATTCCTTGAGCGACTTGGCGTAAGCACTGAGCCACCCGCAGTTATATGCGTTTTCGTCTATGCTGAGAGTAGCCCTGAGCTGCATACCGCCGTCAACGAAACCTTTGGCAAAAGCCGCGCCAACCGAATTCTTTCCGAATGTTGCGAGCCCTGCATCTATTATGAAATTATTTTCCTTAAGATCTTTTGACCTCTTTGCGAGAAGCAACCCAGTGAGGTAAGCTGTGGGTTTGTTTGCCCTCGCGGGCCAGCCGTATGCGCTCAGCATATCCGAGGTGACAGTTTTGAGGATTGAATCGCCTTCCTCGCGGTACTTGGCTATCTGCCCTATTATGCGCCTATTTGTCTTTCTAACTATGACTCTAAGCATGCCGCTCTTCACAAGTGCCAGCCTCTTGCTGTAATCGGTAAGGCCTTCGCGTCTCCTTCTCTGCTTAATGCTGTTTATGCGTTTTTCCATCAAACTACCACTGCGACTTTATTCTCTCGTTTATCTGCTTAAGTTCATCATCGGTAATTGAGATACCACTATCTTTTATATGCAGAAGCAGCGACGCTTTGTTTGGGAATGAATTGCCAGTTACGCGCATGTAGAAGCTGTTGAAGGTTTTTGTGTCTATCTTACCCATTCTCTTAAGCTCTTTGAGGAGCATGCGCTGCGCCCTCACACGCTTCTTCCAAGGCGTTGTGCCCCTTGCTTTAAGAGTGCCTTTTTTCCTTCCTGGGCCTCGTCTCTTGCCAGCTTCCCTCTTCTGCTTGAGCACTTTTGAATTCATGCTTATGTTGTGCTTAGGCTTTACAGCTATTATGCTTTTGTTCTCTATGAGCTTTCTGACGTCATCTTTTGTTATGGCTTTTTTTATCTCCTGGATTGCATCAGGTTTGAACCTTATAGAGCTCTCCCCTCTGCCGAGAATCTCGCTTGCTGCCCTCCTTGCAAACTTTATGCTCATGAAACTACCCGTTTACTATTTTTATGCCGTTTGCGTCAGCGACCTTCTGCAACTCGATCTTTTTTCTCTTCGAAAGCGCGTGCGAGAATCTGCCAACCGCTTCCCTGTTTGCAATCAGCTTTGACAGGTCATTGCTGTCTCTTATGAGTATTTCCCTGCTTCCATCAGGCCTTGCAAACCTTATCATGTCGCTATTTTTGTACCCTATGTTGGGGCTTGCACCGTAGCCGCTCCTTTTCAGGGCTTTTTTGTTGTCTCTGCCGCGCTGAGCCCGCCAGGAATCCTTTATTCGCTTCCTGCCCTTAGCGCCGTAGTTTGGCACGTTGAATTTTGGATGCTTTCTTTTTGCTATCAAATAATCATCCCTCGATTGATTTATACACGCCATCTTGGAATACTCTGCTATCCTTGTCAGGCATCTTGCATGCCAGTTTTATGTTGGCCGCTGTTTGCTTTACTGCATAGGGGTCTGGGCCGCTGACTATGAGCTCCTGACCATTAACCTCGACTTTTGTAGAGCCTATTATCCTTGTTACCCTCGGCACCCTTTCGCCGAAGATGTTCTTTATATAGAGCTTGTCGCCCTTTGCCTCGAACGTTATAGGGAAATGCGCAAAGACAACTTGAAGCCTTTCCTCAACGCCGTTTTGGACGCCGTCTATCATGCTCTTTATCTCTTTTGCAAAGGCGCTTTCCGCGTTTGAAGCCTTCTTGGCTATGCTCTTTGCTTCTGACTTGTTTATTTCTATGCTTCCCTGGTTTACTTTCACGTTCAGGTATTTGCTGTTGAAGCCGCGTTCGGCGCTGCCCTTCTTGCCCTTGAGTGTTATCTTGCTTCCTTCAACAGAAGCTTCGACACCCTGGGGTAAATCTATTTTAACCATTCAATTACCTAATACACGTATGCCAGAAGCCTTCCGCCAAGGTGCTTGGCCTTAGCCTCGGCATTTGTCATTATGCCTTCCGGCGTTGAAACTATAAGCATCCCGAAGTTCTTGCTCGGTATGAACCTGAGCTCGTATTTCTGGTAGTCGTTTATGCGCACGGCAAAGCGCGGCTTTATTGCACCTATATCATTTATCTTCTTCGCAAGCTTAACGTTGAGCATCGGGAACTTGCCGGTTTTTACCTCTTCGTAGCTCTTGATGTAGCCGTTAGCCTTCAGGACGTCCAAAACGCTGCGCACTATCTTGACTGAACGCAGCGTGCACTCGTCTATGCCGACAAGCTCGTGCGTCTTTATAATATTCAACGAATCCGCAAGCGTATCCATCGTATCACGAGAGTTTTTTGAAGCCTATGCTTTTGGCTACCTCTCTGAAGCACCTTCTGCATATGTACAGGTCATAGGATCTTATAAGTCCGCGGCTGGTGCCACAGATTCTGCACTTCCTCATGCCCCTTCCTTTTCTTCGTAGCTCGTTTCTTACCAGACAAACACCTATTCTTCTTCTATTATCTTAACGTTGAAGTTCTTTCGCAGGTAATCCGCTATTTCTTCCTTTTTGACTGTTGCGTGCTTCGCGGCTATCTTTGCCCTGCCGCGCCTCCGCAACTCTACCCTTTTGCCTTTCCTCGAAAAGCTAACATTCACGTTAAGACCCATCATTCCTATCTTTGGGTCATATTTTATTCCTGCAAAATCTATATATTCTTTTACGCCGAAGCTCAGCGAGTTGTCTATTATGGAGCTGCTTTTTATTGTGTTGTTTTCGGCATCGAGAGCCTTGGCGAGCATCTCCTTCGCCTCGTCCTTTCTAAGAGTCACCATAGCCCCTATTATCTGGCCCTTCTTCAGCTTCAATGATGGGCGCCTTTTCTTAGAGAACGTCGCAACGGCGTTATGGCCGGTGAGCCTGTTGAGCAGGGTTTTGGCTGCATTGATCTGGTCTTCGTTCTGGCCTATGCCTATATTCAAGACAAGTTTTTCTATGTATGGGGCTGTCATTTCTTCAGCTGGCATATCAAGCACCTATCACCATTATATTGTCTATCGAGGTCTCGAAATTGCCGCTCTGACTTTCAACCTCTACCATAGCGGCCCTCTTTGAAGTTCCGGGCTTTATGTTCGCTATTCTGCCCGTTTCAGGCGCGTTGACGCCCTTTATGGCTCTGCAAAGAGCGCCCTTCTCAAATTTTATAACGCTTTTTATCGAGCCGTGCTCCAATACGACAGAATCATTCACTTTTATTTCGGGCTTTCCGGCTATGACGTTGCCGTTATGCAGCCTGAGCATTATTGCGCCATTCTTCGCAGTGTACTTGCCGAGAACTTTTAAGGTTTGCAACGCCGCGTCGCTCTCGTTTATTTCCGAAAGCAGAAAAGTTCCACCTCTGCCAACAGAAACACGGTAGTGTTTGTTTTCAGGTTTCACGTGCAGAACGTCCTCGAGGCCGATTGGGTAGCCTGTGCTCTTTATCGCTCTGCCGTTAACTTCTATTAAACCGTTCTTGATTATGCGCTTCGCTTCCCTTGCGTTGTTCGCAAGACCGAGTTTTTCCGTCACAACGGTTATGAGAGCTATGCTGGATTCCAAAGTGTGGCGGCCTGGATCGGGCTTTTTTAAGTATTTGTAAGCCTTCCTCTTTACTTTTGTGTATCTGCTCGCAGCGAGCCTCTTAAGGTGTCTGCTATTTCCCTTGTTTGCCATCTTATCATGCCTTTCCTGTGAGCTTGACCCTCCTGTATTTGTCGGTTAGGTCAACATTTGTAATATAAACATTAGAAGGCCTTATCGGCACCAATATTTCCTTGCCCTTTGCAACCTTTCTTGATATGCCCTCTATGAACACAAAGTTCCTCTTTATGTCGACATTTGCGACTTTGCCGCTCTTTCCCTTATTGGCGCCCCTGACGACTTTGGCGGTATCGCCACGCCTGATCTCTATGCTCTTCTTTTTTATGCCGAGTTTCTCCCTGACGTCCTTCGGCACATGAGCGTGAGCAAACTTCTGCCTTACATGCATTGGCGCATTATACCTGAACTGCCGCTGCTTCCTCGGTTTGCCGCTGATTAACATTATACCACCTTGGCTGCTATGCCAGCAACCTTCACGAACCTCTCTACGACTTCTCGAGCCATAGCGCCCTTGACTTCAGTGCCTATTGGCAAGTTGTCCTCGCCGACCATTATGCCGGCATTGTCCTCAAACATGACTCTCGTGCCATCCGCCCTTCTTATCTCGTCGCGCTGCCTTATTATGAGCACTCTTACGGGCTTCTTTAGATATGTTGGCGAGCCGCTCCTTACGCTGGCATTTACGAGATCGCCGACGCCTGCACCCGCGTTTCTCCCGTGTCTGCCTCCCTTGCCAATTATGTGCACTATTCTGAATGTGAATGCGCCGCTGTTATCTGCACAATGAATGATTGCGCCAGGCATTAAGGTTTTCGATATTCTAGACGAAAGCCCTTTCATAAAATCATCACTCAGCCTTCTTTACTATTCCTACAACTACAAACGATTTCGTTTTGCTTATTTTTCTTGTTTCGGCTATCCGCACAATGTCGCCGACCTTGGCGCCTATGCAGTCCGGATTGTGCGCTGCTATTCTCGAATGCGTTCTGAGATAACGCTCGTATTTGTGAAGGCGCCTTATGTGCTCCCTTTCGACAATAACTGTCTTCTTAGCCTTTCCGCTGACAACTCTGCCTATGAGCTCGGCTCCCCTTGTGCTTATGTGACCGTGTATCGCGCAATGCGGATCGTTGCATTCCAGCCAAATCACCAAGTCATGCTTCTCTTTTTTTGTAAAACTTGAAGGCCCTTTCAGTCCTTTCTTCAGGCCTGAAATTTATCTCAGAGCCTTCGACAATGAAAGATTTATTGTCAGCATAAAACTTAAATACCGATGTTTTTTTAATCACTCTCTTTATGCCTGCTGGAGTCTCAAGTAGCAAGGTGTTTTTGGTCTCGTCGATGACTAAGCCTTGTAGGCCCTTTTGTTTCTTGTCGAGAGAATCTACTACCTTGGCCCTGAGCCCTATGAGCTCATTAAGCACTATGTTCTTGTTGTTGTACATATATTGCTACAATTCATTTATATTTATTACGCTTTGCGGTGCTTCGCGTCATTTGATCGCATTAGAATAGCATGTGCTGTCAATGCCTTTTGTATGCAATCAGAGAACTGTTAGAGTAGATTAAGAATATGCATTTTTCTCTTCGTAAAAGCGTGCTAATGTCGACCCAACTTTATGAAGGCTGTTTGCGCGTTTTCAGCTTGCATTTGAGTTTTTGTTGTATTTTTTGGCCAGCTTTGCAGGATTTGTGCGCGCAAAATATACGTCGAAGACCTTGTCGAATGAGCCTTTCAGGCTAAGCCAATATATTTTCTCCATTGCCATTTTCATGAGGAGCTTCAGCCTGTTTGGAGGGTATTTCACTACGGGATCTGTATACGAGCCTATTACGAAGCTGCCCTTTCCATAGCCCATGTCGAATGGACAGTTCGTTCTGCCGTCAAATTTTGCAGGCTTACCTTCAAGTATCCTAGCTACGACTTTAGCCTGCAGGTGTGCCGTAACCCCAGATTTTGCCGTTGGTATCGCGGCGGCGTCGCCTATCACAAAGGCGTCGTCATAGCCTTGAATCAGCATCGTGTACTTATCGGCCTTTACAAACCTTTCGCTGTCGAGCACTTCCACTGGATTATATTCTATCTTGGCACCAACACACGGCGGTATTATTATTGGCAGGTCGTAAGCTATGCTTTCGCCCTCTATTGAGTATATTGTTTTCTTTTCAGGATCGATGCGGTCGACATCGAAGAACGTGCTGACGGAAACGCCGCGCTCCTTAAGCAGGGGCTCGACAACTTCGTTCATCGGCTCCGAAGGGTAGGCTCTCGGATACGGCGTAAAGAATACAATTTTAGTTTTGTCTTTCAGCTTTCTCTTGGCCATAAGCTCTTCTGTAAGAAATACGCCTTCAAGCGGCGATGGAGGGCATTTGCATGTTGGCGAGGCCTGTCCAAGCGCTATTGTGCCGCCGCTGAATCTTGTTAGGCTCTCCCATACCCTCTGCGCCTTCTCTATGCTTGTATGGTAGTCGCCGAATTCGCTGTTTACCTGGGCCAGACCCTGTATCGATGATGTGTCAGTTACCGAGCCTGTGGCCACGACGAGCTTGTCATAAGAGTATGTGGCGTTGCTTGTATAGACTCGCCTTGCTTCAAGATCTATCTTCTTTACGCCTTCGTTTATGAATTTGATTCCTTTTTTAAGAAGCTTTGCCGTCTGCTTCGTTATATTGGGCTTCGCGCCCTTGAAGGCTATGTATAGGAATGCAGGCTGAAAAACGTTTACGGCGCTGGGATCTATCATCGTAACCTCGAACTTTTTCAAATCTAGCGAATTTGCGAGTATTATGCCGCCGGCTCCGGCACCGACAATGAGCAGTTTTTCCATTTTTCTCCCGTTATCTATTCGATATGTTTATGATTACCACTATCTTACCTTGCTCTTCAGAAATGCTTTCCACCTTGTTCTTGGTCTTTTCTGCCCATGCAGCAACATCCGCCTTCACTCCAGGATCAGTTGCCCACAATTCTATCGTATCGCCGATCGAGGCAT
The DNA here is from genome assembly GCA_038878295.1 of Candidatus Micrarchaeaceae archaeon. Classification (GTDB taxonomy): domain Archaea; phylum Micrarchaeota; class Micrarchaeia; order Micrarchaeales; family CABMGC01; genus JAVZDR01. The sequence continues at coordinate 15,223 of JAVZVY010000012.1, forward strand.
TTCTGTATGCCTTGGAAAGCTCTACTATAGGACCTGGGCAGCTTGAGCCTCTTGCATCAACCAATATCCTGTTGCCCATCTGAACACCTATATAAATATTACTTGACCGCCTTCAGCCATTTCCAGAAATGACGCGGCTCCAAGAATATCGTCTACGATCGGATCAAAATCGTCCTTCTTCAGATTGAACATAGAAGCCATGAGCGAGCACACATACACTTTCACGTTACCTGTTTCTTTAGCTTCTCTCAGCATTTCATACCAGCTTTTCGTGTTTGTTGCTTTCATGCCGTTAGCAACCGCAGGCGCCATGGATGCGAACTCTGTAGGGAAAGGCGGTTCGTGCTTTTCTTTGGTGAAACCCATCAGCGCGAAGCCCGTAACGAATACCTTGAATTCGTAGCCCATCGCAGCCGCAGCCTCGGCAAGAACCCCAAGAGGTATGAATTTGTCAGCTGTGCCGCTGAACATTATTATTGAGAATTTCTCCATTTATACCACCGATTAACCCTCGTAAATAAAATCTTTATAACTTCCTTTATGCTGCTAGGTTCAGTTGCCGCGCTATGTTTTGTTAACTACATTCCGATACGCACTTTGGTTGACATTGCATCGGCAAGCTGATACCTTTGCGTGTATCGGCGTTTGCGCAAAGGCGTGCGCTCTGCGTGCTAGACAAAAGAATTTAAGAAGTTAATATTGTAGCGTTATCATGGATGATGAGGAAGTTGAGAGGATTATTGAAGGCTACAAAAGCGAAATCATAGAAAGCATGAAAGGAATGATAAGCATAAGGGCTGTTTCGCCATATTCCGGCGGCGAAGGCGAGTATGAGAGGGCCTTGTATCTTGAAGGCTTGATAAAGAAAATTGGGCTTGAGCCAAAGTTATATGCTTATAAGGACACCACAGGGCACATTAGACCAAACATAACTGCAAAATATGGCGATGCGAAGGGCAAGCGCACGCTTTGGGTGATAGCACATATTGATACTGTTTCAGAGGGCGATGCCTCGTTGTGGAAATACGCGCCTTTTAAGGCAACCGTTGTGGGCGACCGCGTATATGGCAGAGGCACCAGTGACAACGGCCAGGACGTGATAGCAGCGATATACGCACTCAAGGCGCTTGCAAAATCCAAAGCCAGAACCAAATATGCCTTTGGGATAGCGCTCGTTGCTGACGAAGAAGTTGGCAGCGTTTACGGCATACAGAAGCTTCTTAAGGAAAAAATTTTCGAGAAAAACGATCTAATACTAGTGCCAGATTGGGGTGTCGGCAAGGCCGACAAAATAGAAATCGCAGAAAAAGGCATACTTTGGCTTAAGATAACAGTCTTTGGAAAGCAGGTACATGCAAGCACTCCGCAGCTTGGAATAAATGCGCAGCGCTACATGATAAGATTCCTTGAAAGGGCCGATTCTGTACTTCACAGAAAATACGCTGGGCGCAACGGCATATTTGACCCAAACGTATCAACCTTTGAGATGACAAAACACGAAAAGAACGTTGACAGCATAAACATAATACCCGGCGTTGAAGTTGCGTATCTTGACTGCAGGATATTGCCTGAATACAGCATAGATAGCGTGATAAAGAGCCTGCAGAGCATTGCTATGGAAAGAGATTTCAAGCCTGTGAAAATAAAAATAGAAGTCGTTAACAGAGAGGATTCTGCCAAGCCAACAAGCGCTGACGCGCCAGTCGTTTTGCTGCTGATGAATGCATTGGCAAAGCTCGGAGTAAAAAGGGCAACAGTTACAGGCATAGGCGGAGGCACATGCGCATCGTTCTTCAGAAAGGCTGGATTCCAGGCTGCTGTCTGGAGCAAGGCCAGCGGTCCTGCCCACGAGCCAAATGAATACGCACTTATAAGCAACATTCTGTTCGATGCAAAAACATTCGCGCTTATGGCGCTTGGTTGATTCTGAGAAGGCGCTTTCTAATCCCTAAGCTTAGCTTTCAGGTATTGTTCATGAAGACCATACTCTGCCGCATATCTCTTGAGTGCCTCGCCGATGACATTCTCGAGTTTTTTGCGCGCGCGCATTAGCTTTCTTGCGTATTCGCGTTCATTGTCTGCTGAAAAGGATTTTGAAATTTTGACAACGTTGCCGTCTTCTATCGAAAGTTTTGGCGGATCAACTTCGCGCCATATGTAAGTAAAAGGCATTACAACATCGTTGAAGATATTTATGAAATTTAGAATTTCCTGCATGCTTGCAAACCTAATGCGTGCAATGACCACTGTTTCGTTTCTGCGCTGTTCCAAGGAGTATTGCACTGCATTCTCTTTTTCTGAGATGCCAAAACGCATAAGCTATCACTATTCCCTTTTTAGTTTGAAGAAGGTCCTTACCGAATCTAAAAGCAGCCCCGCGGCAAGCAGGCCAGTCACAACAGCAATAACCTTTGCGTCTGTTATCTGCACCTGCGGCGCCTTGCCCATGCCATGCAATATGCTGAAAACCAAGTATGAAATCATAGCGTTTGGCATACTGGCCATTGCTTCTATTATAGGCCTGTCAGCATTTTGCGTCTTCTCCTCATGCGTTGATTCCTTGACATTTAGGTTTATGCCCATTCTACCACGCTATGGCATTGCATTTTCTCCTATTTAAACATAACGAAATGTTGCAATATGTGCACGTGTGTTTGCGATTTTGCGCATGCCTTCGGCTCAGGGCTGTAGCAGCAAAAAACCGGATGGAGAAGAAAGGTGCAAAGTTAGACTTTAGTAATGGTGCACTCACAGATCGCTTGCGCTTTCTGCTTACATGCCCACCCTATCAAAGCCGTGTAATACGGCCGTCCTAGTGTCTCGTTTCGGGTATGGCTTCGTCCTTAGATGCTTTCAGGACTTATCCACATAGCGCGCAGCTACCCGGCGATGCTATAAACAACCGGTAAACCGGAGGCGCCGATACTCCGTTCCTCTCGTATTAAGAGTATCTTACCCTCTGACACTTACACTCCCAGTAGATATTTCCGTACTGCCTCGCGGCGTACTAAACTCAGCTCATGTAGGTCTTTGATGGACGAGCAGTCCAGCCCTTGGCGGCTACTGCACCGCCAGGATGACCTAAGCCCATATCGGTGTATCAAACGGCCGGGTCGATGGGAACTCTCGCCGGCCACGAACCGGTTACCTCTAGAGTAACTTTTCCGACAGTTTGGAGCCCCACTAAAAGAGCTTCCAAAGTTCGTTAAGCCACTGTTTCCAGTCTGCATCTCCTGCTTTGCGAGATACAGTCAGCCCTGCATTTGCCTTTCAGCTTAACAGCTGGTTTCCAACCAGCTTAAGCAGAGCATTGGTCACTTTCGTTTCCTTATCGAAAGCAACCGCCCAGTCTAACTACCCACCTGCAGCTGTCCTTACTCAGTAAGCTATGTAAACAAACGTAGAGTGGTGTTACATTGTCGCTCCGCCGGGGCCGCAACCCCGGTTTCGACGCTCCCACTTACGCTATGCAACATTTGCTTCACAGCAACAACAGGCTGTAGTCAAGTTTCATAGAGACTTCATTTCCCACTGAGAGTACGTGGCATGTTCACCACGCAGTAAGTTCATCGGATCCCACGTTGGGACAGCAGGGGAGTCGTTACGCCCTTCATGCAAGTCGCCTATTAAGCGACGAGGTATTACGCTACCTTAAGAGAGTCAGTGTTACTCCCGCTCTTTGCTAGGGCTTCGCTCCGTTGAAAGGGAGTTTCGCGTACTAGCGGTGAGCAGGCGTCACCCACTGTACTAAGCCTTACGGCTTTGCGGTGAGTTGTGTTTTTAATAAACAGTCGCTCCCCTCTAGTCACTGAGATCTGCGCTTACCGGGCGCAGACATGGCTTATCGATAACTTACGCCACCAATTTGCCGATTTCCCTAACGTGGGTTATTCCGCCACGCCTTGGCCTTTTCAGCCAGCAGCACCTGTTGTGGTTCTAGGTACGGGTTAGTATGATCGTTGTAGATTCCCTTTTCACGGGCTCAGGAACTCAGCCATCTTTCGATTCATTTAGCTGCTTCTCTTCATAATGAAACTCCGCAGCCATTTGCATCTCATTGCAGGCCTATCCCCAAGCGTCGGAAATCCACCTTGTGTTGCCACGCCTACATACTGAGTGCTGGAATATTAACCAGCTTCCCTTTTGCGCGGGAGTGATTGGCTCCGCGCTTAGGATCGACTAACTCCCTGCTGAAGATCATGGCAAGGAAAACCTTGTGCTTTCGGCGTATGGGATTTTCACCCATATTTGCTATTACTAATACCAGGATTTTCACTGCCGCGCAGTCCACTTGATCTCAAAACCAAGCTTCTTGCCGTGCGGCACGCCCTCTTACCAGTGCTTTCGCACTCTAGGGTATCGGTACCTAGCTTAGCCCCGTCCATCTTCGGCCCATCATGGCTCAATCGGTCCGCTATTACGCGTTGTTTAAAGGATGGCTGCTTCTGAGCCTACCTTCCGACTGTCTGCGCCACAAAAAGCCTTCAACACACTTAGCTAGGATTTAGGGACCTTAACCTTAGTCACCGTTTTTCCGGTCTCGCCGCACTAGCTTACCCAATGCGGCCTACTCTCGGGCAGCCAGCATGCACATTCGGAGTTTGACTATAAGGAGGAGCCTTTCGGCTCCGTGCCAAATAATCGGTAGCTCTACCGCGCATGCGAGTAAACCCAAGGCTATCCTTAAGATATTTCAGAGGGGACCCGTTATTGCCATGTTCGACTGGTCTATCGCCCCTACCCGCAGCTCACCCAAAAGGATACACCATTACTGGTTGCGGACCTCCGTTGAGCGTTAGCCCAACTTCGTCCTGGCCGCGCGTAGATCACAATGGCTTCGGGTCGTATAAGTGTGACTTAGGCATCTTCATACCCAGTGCCTCATTTCTTGCGCACTCTCGCTTTCGCTACGCTATTAGCTTGCCACGCCTATACACTCCCTGGCTCTTGCTTCCAGAAGAAAGATACAACGCTGATTCGCACGCTTCGCTTGGCGCTTTCGCGCTTTCGCTTCGCATGCATCATTCCTTTCGCGCAGTACCTTCTTGTAACCACCTAGTTTCAGATCTTTTCACTCCCATACGTATGGGTTCTTTTCAGCTTTCGCTCACGCTACTTGTTCGCTATCGGTCTCTAGCCTATATTTAGGGTTGGAGTTTAGTGCCCCCATCTTCGCTCGACGTATCAAGGCCGAGCTACTCTCTCACGGCACGACTTGCAACATACTGCCTACGAGGCTGTCACTCTCTTTGGCCGCTTCTTCCAAAGCGTTCGGCTAATGAAGCAAGTCTTAAGCCGCACCACATCTCTGAGCCTTTTGCAAAGCCAGATTCAGTTTGCCCTCTGCCGCTTTCACTCGTGTTACTAACGGCATCGCGTTTGCTTTCTTTTCCTGCGGGTACTAAGATGTTTCAATTCCCCGCGTCTGCATGCACCATTATTCATGGCGCATAATTCAGTTGCCCCAGGTTCAAGGGTTGACCTGCACCTACCCTGGGATTTTCGCAGCTTGCCACGACTTTCGTCGCTGCTAGAGCCAAGCCATCCCCTAGGTGGCTTAAATTTTTGCACCTTACTTCTCCTCAAATCAATTGCAAACCTGCAATCTCACAACGCACAGCGCATCTGCCCTAAAAAGCATTTTTTTCATCAAGCAAGAGCTCTCGAAAAACAGGCCTTTAAGAGTATTGCTGTGCCATAAAAGCACCAGAATATATTAATGCAAAAAGATATTTAAAGCTGCTTATGTCAAGTGATCTGCGCATTACAATATGGAGAGCAGCATATAACCAACTACAGATATGGCAAAGCCTACCTTCTGCAGGCGCGTTATGCTCTCCTTGTAGGCGAGGAAGCCCACAAACCAGATTATTATAGGCTCCATCGAGAGTATTGCGCTGCCTATAGCGAGCCTGTTGCTGAAGGCAACAAAGGAGAAGAGCAGGTTACCTGAGCCGTCGAAGATGCCAGCAAGCAGCGCAAGCGCCATCATTGCGAAGCCGATATTGTGCATCTTTGGCGCGCTGTGCGCTGCATGTTTTGATTTTGCGTATTTGTAGTAGGCATATGCAAAAATGGTTCCGAAGATCCTGACGAGCAGAAGCGGTGCGATGAAGTTCCTGTAGTGCAATACAGCAAGCACGACAATAAACCAGTATGCTGCCCACATCACATTGCCGGCAAGCGCCGGTGCAAGGCGCCTATCAAGCCTGAGCTCCTTGGTAAATACTATAAGCGATACTCCAGCGAATATCACAATCATGCTGACAAGCTGCAGAGCGCTAAGGTGCTCGCCAAGCGCAAAGATGCCGAATAGTATAAGCAGAGGGGGCTGTACCTCCACAAGCATGTATGAGTTTGCCACGCCGCCCTCAGGCACAGACTTGTAGACGAAAAGGTAGCCAAGAAAGAGCGCAGCGCCCCCAGCAGCGCCGACAGCGAGGAGAAGCGACACGTTGCTTAAATTAAAGGTGCCGTAGGCAATGAAAAGCAAAAGCATGGGTATTATGCCTGCTGCCAGTACGGCTACAGACGCAAGCTCCTTGCCCAATTTCTTTATGTAGAGCTTCGACGCCGAGTCTACGACAATCCAGAATGCAACTGCACTGAGCGCCGCTATGATTATGGAAGAGTACATGCGCATTCATCTCTTGCTCAGCTTATATATTTTTCTCAGAAACAGATTTGCACTAAGCCAATCGAATAATAATGAGCATAAACGAAAGCATATTGCTCATTCTTATCTGGTCTGGAGCAGAAAGAATGTATTGATAGTATTTGATTGCCTTACATCTATAAATGGGAATGTACTTTGCGGGGCTCGAACCTGCAACCTCCGTTTACAAAAATATCGGCAATGATCATGCTGTAGTTGATGCGCTCTTGCTTATCTCGGCCTTTGCCGCTGCTAACCTCGCTATCGGCACCCTGTACGGCGACATGCTAACATAATCTATGCCTATGCCGCTGAAGAATATTATTGAATTAGGGTCGCCGCCGTGCTCGCCACACACGCCCACTTCCAGCTTCTTGTTCGCGGCCTTGCCTTCCTTGGCGCAAAGCTCCATTAGCCTGCCAACTGCACTTTTGTCGATGGTGCTGAAAGGATCCGCAGGAAGAAGCTTGTTGTCTATGTAGAAAGGCATAAATTTTGCCTCTACATCATCCCTGCTGAATGCAAAGGTGCCCTGCGTTAGGTCGTTTGTGCCGAATGAGAAGAACTCTGCATACTTTGCAAGCTCTGCGCCTGTAAGCGCAGCCCTTGGGGTTTCTATCATCGTGCCTATCTTATAATCTACGCGCATGCGCTTGGCCTTGAAGACTCTCTCTGCGGTTTCCATTATTATCTGCTTGGCTTTTGCAAATTCATCTGCTATCGCAACCTGCGATACCATTATTTCTGGCCTTACCTTAATTCCTTTCCTCTTGAGATCAATCGCTGCTTCGAGTATTGCCTCTACCTGCATCTCATATATTTCCCTGTGCATGAGCGCAAGCCTAACGCCTCGCTGGCCCATCATAGGGTTGCTTTCTCTGAGCTCCATGACTCTGTCAAGAAGAAGCTCATTTTCTTTCAGTTCTTCGCTGTTCGGATCCTTGCTCTTCAGTTCGATTATTTTTGGTATAAGCTCCTCAGCTTTCGGCAGAAATTCGTGAAGCGGCGCGTCAAGAAGCCTTATTGTTATGGGTTTGCCCTTCGCTATAGTAAACATCTTTTCGAAGTCGCTCTTCTGCATAGGCTTTATCAGCGCAAGCTGTTTTCTGCGCTCTTCTTCTGAGTTAGCAAGTATCATCTTTCTAACAAGGCTGAGCCTGTCCTGAGAGGTGAACATGCGCTCCGTCCTGGCGAGGCCAACGCCTTCTGCGCCGTTTTCTATAGCTTTTGCAACCATTTCAGGCGTGTCAGCGTTTGCCCTTATGCCGAGCTTTCTTATGCTGTCTGCCCAGGCTAGCAGTTTGTTTGTGCTTTGGGTCATTGTCGGCTCTGTAAGCTTAAGCTCGTCTGCGTATACACTGCCTGTAGTGCCGTCTATCGTTATCTTAGAGCCTGATTGCAATCTTGTTTGCCCTACCTCGAGATATTTTTCTTCAGCATTGACAATTATCTCTTCTGCGCCGACTATGCATGGCTTGCCCATGCCCCTGGTTACTACAGCTGCATGGCTCGTGACGCCGCCTCTGCTTGTAAGCACGCCATCGCTAGCTGCTATGCCTGTTATGTCTTCTGGAGTCGTCTCCTGCCTGACAAGTATGACGCTGCTGCCCTTCTTTTTCATAGCTACAGCATCCTCATTTGTGAATGCAATGGCGCCTGTGGCTGCGCCTGGCGAAGCCGGAAGGCCCTTAGCTATCGGTTTTGCAGTTTCTTTTGG
>JAVZVY010000013.1:0-23362 GCA_038878295.1 Candidatus Micrarchaeaceae archaeon
AATGCTCTGGCCGGGATTTGAACCCGGGTCCCAGCCTCGAGAGGGCTGTATCCTTAACCGGACTAGACGATCAGAGCATCAGCAGTAATAATTGCGTTGAAGCTAATAAAAACTTTCCTTCTTCACTACGCAGTCAGGTGTACTTCACAGTTATCGTAGCGACCTGCTGGGTTATGCTTCCGTAGCCAGGCACTGTGTAGTTTATCCAGACATAGCCAAGAAATACATTGCCGTAGCTGCCCTTTGCCAGGCCTCCGGAGCTGTAGCAATAAGCTTTTAGCGTGTAGCTCGTGCCGCTGTACATCTGCAGGGTTCCGAGCGCAACAGGATAGGAATTTGCGGGATAAAACGCGGAATTCGAAGTTACATAGACGTTACCGTATGCAGGCAGCATGCCCGTCTGGTTGATTCCGCTTGAGCAGGCTACGCCGTTTATAACTATTGGCGCGCCGCTCGCCTGAGCAAGCTGTATTGAGAGCACTGCGCTCCTGTTTAAAGAGAAAAGGCCACAAGAAAAGCCTGGTGCGGGCGTGCAAGAAACAGGAGTGAGACTTGCGTTAAGAACGCCGACCTTGTAGATTACGCCAACAGCTATTGTTATAATCAGTATTGCTATCCCGTAGCTCATCATGAAGTCGACAGCCGCCTGAAGCCTTTTGCCCATCAACAACTACGCCTTCACTTCTCCTTTAGCCTCGAAGTCGGATATTTTGTACTTGAATTCGTCGTCTGATTTTATTAGGCCTTTTTCCTTCATGAATTCCCTTGCTATGAGGTAGTATATTATAGCCAAGGACTTCCTGCCTTTGTTGTTGCAAGGCACTATCAAATCTACGTACTTTACCCAATTGTCAGTGTCGCAGAGCGCCACAACTGGTATATTTGTCTTGCTCGCTTCCCTTATAGCTTGCCGCTCGTTTCTGGTGTCGTTAACGAATAGGACAGCCGGCTCCGAATAATCGTCCCTATACTGGTTGGTGAATATTCCAGGCAGAACCCTGCCTTCTATGAATCTCGCCTTTGTTATTTCGGCAAATTTAGACGCTGCCGCTATCGCGTACACTCTTGAAGCTGTGACAACAATATCGCTAGGATCGTACTTTGCAAGCATCTTCGCTGCGAGCCTTATGCGCTCGTCTATTGTCTGCAGGTTTAGAAGGTATAAGCCATCTTCCCTGACTTTGTAGATGAACCTTTTCATGCTTGGTGTCTTTATCTTAGTGCCTATATGCACTCCAGCCTCAAGGTACAGGTTTTGATCAACCAATAGTTCGTTTTCCATACATTCGCCAAAGCGGGGTCGCCGAGATTTGAATTCCCGAAATGTTCTCGGGTCATGTGCCCCCTAAGCACAGAGCCTGACCAGGCTAGCAGACGACCCCTTAATAGAGATTATCTCTAGCATGTTTTTATGCTTTGTGCATGAAAGCGCTTTTAGGGAGCGTTGCACAGGAATTCAAATCTGCGCATAAATATTTAAATTTGATTGAGTTGATTTGCCAAACAGCCATGCAAATTTGCAATGCTATATGCGCCCGTGAGCTATTATCTCGTCTATCAAATCGACGTGGCCCACAAGCATGCGTCTGCAGCAGTATCTCTTAACGCCAAGTTCTTCGAATACCTTCTCTGCATTCTCGTGGCCTTTGTTCACTCTTCTGTCGTATTCTTCCCACTTGTCGGCTATTACCTGACCGCATGAGAAGCATCTTACCGGTATCATCATGTTATCACAAGCATTATCTGTACGACGTTTGGAATCTGGCCCTTGCCTTAGGACCTAAGAACTTCTTGGGCTCAACGCGTCTCGTATCGTCTATGAGCAGAGTCCTGTCGTGCTTCATGTAGGCCTTTGCCACTACGTCAGAATTAGCCGCTTCTGCTATCGCTTTTGCTATCGCGGTTCTGACCGCCTGGGCTTCGCCGCTCACGCCACCACCGCTAACATTTACGCTTATGTCGTAGTTGCTTGCTATCTGCTTTGTGAGCGCTGAAAAGTTTATAGGCTCTAGCATTAGCTCCCTTATCTCCTTTGGATTTATTACGTTGATATCTTTGCCGTTTATTCTTACGCTGCCCGAGCCTTTTATCAGCCTTGCCCTTGCGATAGCACTCTTTCTCTTGCCTTTTGTAAGGATTACTGCAGGCTTAGCCTTTCTCCTCTTCTGCGGAGCCTGCTTGAGCTTCTTTGAAGTAGCCGCAGCTGCAGGCTGCTGCTCTTGAAGCGTTGCCATTTGTCCTCCTGTGGTTTTTGTTTCTTCCATTTTATCCAGCCGATTCAACGATTATAACCAAGCAGCTTCATGAGGTTTCCAACTGTAATCGTATTGGCATACATCTCATTTGGGTTCTTGCTTTCTATCTGCACTGGCTTTGCGTTCTCATAAGCGCCCGGAATGCCAGTATAAACTCTGAGAAGCTTGTATGCGTTCCTTCCCTTGGCCTTTTTGTAAGGGAGCATGCCCCTTATGACGCGTTTGACGAAAAGGTCTGGCCTTCTTGACCAATATGGCGAATGCTCTGGATTGGCCTTGTCCTTGAGCTCTATCCTCTGCTTGTATTTTTTGACAAGGTCGTTTTTGTCGCCGCTTATGAGTATGTTCTCGGCGTTGATCAGTGCAACCTTCTTGCCATTGAGAAGCATCTTGGCTACGCTGGTCGCGAGCCTGCCGAGTATCTTGCCTTTGCCGTCAATAACTATCTCTTCCATAAATCTACCTTATTATTCTGAAGTTAGGCTTTTTAAGCATTTCATCTATGCTTACAATCTTGCAGTCGGCCTTTTGAAGCTTGCTTATCGATGAAGCGGAGTATTCTACGGCGCAGATTTCTACGCTTTTGCTCATGCTGCCAACGCCCAGCACTTTGCCAGGCACGACTATGCTCTCGCCATCTTTAGCTATGCTGTTTATCTTCTTAAGGTTTACAGCTATCCTCCTTCTTTTTGGCGCAGATGCTAGCTTCTCTATCTGCAGCCATGCTTTTTCGCTTTTAAGGGACTTTGCGGCCCTCGCGCCCTCTATCGCTGCAATCCATTTCCTGATGCTTGACTTTTCTATCAGCCTTTGCATATAACCACCATGCGGGGGGTGAGATTTGAACTCACGCAAGCTCTAAAGCTACAGGAGCCTCAGTCCTGCGCATTTGGCCATGCTCTGCCACCCCCGCTCATTTCTTGAGATGCTTGCCTATTGTCTTCAAGCCCTCATTTATATTTTCCAGCGCTCTATTTAAAATCTCCTTCGCCTCCATCTGGCCAAAGGTTTCTATGTAGAACTCGAACTGGTCGTCAGCAAGCTGCTTGTATGAGACCAGCCCGGGCTGGAACTTTGCACTTTTTGAAGCGGAGCCTAGCACGGCTTTGCCTTCTAGCCTGATTCGCTGGCCCTCTGCAAGCTTTATTATTGGTATCTTCTCGTTTGCAACCTTTACGTATCTGTCTGTGCTCTCAAGGTCCTTTGAATAGACAGTGGCCGGGCCCTCGGCCTCAAGCTTGAAGAGCACTGCATCATCATCTTTGCTTCCCTTAGGGGTCAAGATTGGCACGAGTCCTATTCTGTGGGCTATGTACTCGTCGAACATGGCGCTGCTGTTCTCGTAAAAAGTGACAGTGTCTATGGCAAAGCACTTGACGCTGTTTATGGCAACGCGCCTGAGCGCGTTCGCGAAAGTGTAATCAACGCCGTCGAGCCTGAACTTAATCGAATTAGGCGTTTCCTCTAAAATTGTCGTTTTCATGCAACCAGCTAAAATCCGCAAGATATATTGTATAAGCAAAACTATAAAAATCTGTTTTGTCTGGCTGCACTCGGCAAACGCTGCGCCAGACATTTGCTTGGCCGATAATCAAGCTGTGTGCCGCGCCAATGTATTTAAATCAAAGCATCCATAATTGATTTATGGACATTTGGCATGTTTTGGAAGAGCGCGCGCTCAAGGATGATTTTGGCAGGAGCAGGCTAATTCTGAGAATCGCAAAATTCGACAAGGACCATTCCTCTATTGCCGAGATTGCTGATGAAGCTAAAGAGGCCAACATTGGCGACGCGTTTCTTGCAAAGTTAGACGCGGGCACCTTGAGGTACATAATTGCCAAGAGCATAGCTGACGATTTGCTCGTATCGGTTTACAACGTAAACGGCTTCGAAGCAGCGGTAGAGCGTGTATCCGGCGCAGACAAGTTCGACTTTGTCAAGCTTAGGAAACTTGTTTCACGGATGAAGCGCAGAAATCTTGAAATAAGAATTTTTGGTCTTCTAAACGGTAGCAAACTCAGCATTGATTTTATAAGCAAGCTGAAAAACGCAGTTGGCGGCGCTCTTGTCGAAGTGGATGTATTCGGCGACGAATACAGGCACATTGCGCTAGACTTAAGAACTGGCCAGAGCTACGAACTTCTCCTCGAGAACAGGATATACAGGCCCGGCGAGCTCAAGGTAAAGCAGCAAACAGGCACTGAAGCCCAAACAGCTGCAGCGCAGCATTAGCGTCATTCGAGTCGCTTTGCATATATGTTCGAATATATTGGTCCAGATTGAGTGAGCACGCTCTTCTTTAGGCTTATGGAATTTACGGTGAAGCTGCCGAAGTCGTATTGCCCGTTGGCCCTTATGAAATCGAGCAATGCTTCCCTGTTTTGGAGCCTCTTCACGCGCATTATAGTAACGTGAGGCACGTATTCTTTTTTGTCGAAGGTGACGCCGGCATCTGAGAGCGCGTTAGAAATGTCTGAGTAGAGCTTTCCGATCATGTTGCCATCGCTTACGACATTTACGAAAATAATCCTTATGAACTTGGGCTCGAAGAAGCCCAAGCCGCGGAGCGACAAATCGAAGGGCGCGGCGCTTATGGATGCAAGCGCGCTCTTGGCCGCTTCTATGCCTTTTTCGTCTTGCTCGCCAAGGAACTGCAGCGTTATGTGGAGCGCTTCTTTGCTCGTGTGCGCTATTCCGGAATCGCTTACAGCTGAAGCCACTGTCAGTATTTTGCCTTTTATTTGCTCGGGTATGTCTATAGCTATGAAGCTTCTCATCGCACCAAATCTGAATTGAGCAATAAGTTATTTATTTTGATGCTGCAAAGTTCTCTTGGATAAAAATTTTGGCGGTACGATGATCAGCATAGACGACTTTAAAAAGGTTGAATTGCGCGCGGGCACAATAAAAAACGTTGAAGACCATGAGGCGGCAAGGAAGCCAATGTATAAGCTCACAGTGAGCTTCGGCGAACTCGGTGATAAAACAATAATAGCCGGCATAAAGGGCGTCTACTCCAAAGACGAGCTCATGGGCAAGCAGATAATATGTGTCTTCAACCTTGCCCCAAAGAATGTTGCTGGCGTTGCTTCAGAGGGCATGATTCTTGCTGCAGAAGACAGCAATGTGCTTTCGCTGATTGTACCAGAAAAGCGCGTAGCTGATGGAAGCCAGGTATACTAGTGGTGCGATGATAATAGGGCTAACCGGCATGCCAGGCTCTGGCAAGTCTGAGGTTGCGAAAATTCTTGAGAAGCGGGGCTTCAAGGCGCTTGAGATGGGCAATGTCATAAGGGAGGAGATGAAAAAAAGAGGCATACCCATGACAAACAAAAACATGCGCACTTTCGCTATAGAATTTACCCAAAACAGGCGCACTATAGTGGCGCAGTACATGCTCAGAGACATAAAAATGATGAAAGGCAGGGATTTTGTGATAAGCGGCGTTAAGCGCATGGAGGAAGTCGCATACCTTAAGAAGCACATACCGAAGAAGGCGGGCTTTGTGGTTGTGGCTGTAACTGCGCCAGAGATGGTTAGATATGCAAGGATGAAAGCGAGAAGCAGGCCCGACGATCCGCTTAAGCTCGCAGATTTCCGCTTCAGGGACAGGAAAGAATTGTCTATGGGGCTCGGCTCAGTGATAAGAAATGCAGATTACGTCCTGCTTAATACTGGTACTATTGCCGAGCTTAGAAAGAATGTCGATAGGCTTCTTGCCGCGCTTAGGCAGAATGATAGCCATTTCTAGGTGTGCAACATCTATATGCGGCGTTGGGAATTTCGCAAGCTCTGTGCTGGGGATAAGCTTAATAATTTTTAAGTAATGCTATATTTGGTGTTATGCGCGTTTACATTGCTGCATATGCGCTTGCGCTCATGCTTTCGATGAGCTTGGCCAATGCGATGTACTTGCAGATAGTAGGTCCCGCTTCAGGCACTCTTCAGAACAATGGCAGCATACTTCTTGGCAACGTCGGCCCTGGAGAGAGTTTTTATGTGCTTGCTTCAGCTGCAACTACAAACGCTAGCGGCAAATACATAAACATAGGCTGGGACACCTTAGAGGCGGTTAGGCTGCCTCAAGGATGGTCAGCCCAACCATCGCCCTTGTATGAGAACCCTATGAAGCTTAAGGTAACAGTATCGCCAAACGCGACAATAGGGCCTTATGCCATACTTATCAGGGCCGTTAACATAAACAACTATTCGAAGCTTGGCAACCTTACTATAACAGCGTACATAAACGTAACTACAAACGTATTCAAGGTAAACGTCTCGCCGCAGGAGCTGTATGCGGGCGTTGGTCAACCGGTTAATCTTCTTGTAGCGATAAATAACACTGGCATATCTGACGATCCGTTCATCATATCGGCCCAGGGTCTTCCAGCGTTCGACAACCCCGCTGAGGTAATAGCGCTCCACGGCAAAACAAGCGAATTTGCATATCCAGTATACATGGACGAGCCAGGTGTCTATAAATTCAAGCTTGTCGTAGAGTCTGCAAGCAGCCCAACATTGCGCAGCAGCTACGACGTGGCGCTTACTGTTTCGTCAAGCCTTGCTAACGACTACGAAGCGATAAATCAGGGGGTTGTGCTCTCTCCGGTGATCTTGGAGCCTGGCTACGCGGTTATGCAGGCATTGTATTGGCTTTACGGACTTATAAAGCATGGGTAGTAGCATGACCGAAAGAAAAGAGGGCAAGCCAGGCGTTTCGATATATTTCGTTGAGGCAAAATCGTTAACTGACATAGCAAGGCAGGCTTATGAATTCAGCGCCCCAAGCAAGATTTTTGCGACGTCTTTGAAACCGCGCAGGCTATTCGTGTTCGGCGAAAGAATCGACGGCACTGTCATTGCGCCTTATGTAAAAATGGAGGCACGCAGCAGCACTATAAAGTACGTATTGAATTATCAGGACAAGGATGCTGCAGAATTTTCAGCTGTTGAAAGTATCAGAGCCAATGAACGTTACATAAATGTTATAGATATAGACATAAGCGGCGTGAGACTCAGCAGCATAAAGCCGAGCTGCGTAACAAAAATAAAGGTAGGAAACGCGGAAAGCATAATAAAAATGCTTTCGCTCAACAGCACAAACGAGGATTCGCAGATAGGCCACGTCTACGCTTTCGAACATAATGGCAAAACAATACTCGGCGCTTTCGATATACTTGAAGAATTAACCGACGAGAAGAGGATTTTCTACTATGCAGAAATAGCAAAAATGGAGAAGAATTTCGCAACTTACGATTACGCCACAGACACAGTAAAGTTTGTCTACGGGATGGACGAAGGCTCGACGCTTTACGTCAAGATAATAAACCTTGCAGAGCCGTTTTCGTTCTTCTAGATCGCGGCATTGTGCTGCAGGCAAAGTATTTATAACTAAAGGCAATATGGTTTTGCATTGGAAGCCCGAATAGCTCAGTGGTAGAGCGACTGGCTGTTAACCAGTAGGTCGCAGGTCCGATCCCTGCTTCGGGCGCTTCGAAGGCAAATAGAGATTCATATCGCTATCATGATGATTCCGGAAATAATCAGCGCTATACCAATCAACTGGTTTGGCTCTGGCTTCTCTTTCAGCACGAATATGCCCAGTATAACAGAAACAAGCACGGATGATGCAGCTATCGGGCTTAATAGGGATACGTTGCCGTAGTCTGCTCCGAAGCCGTATGAAATCAGTGCGGCAGTGCCGAGCACAACCCAGAAGATTATTATTCTGCCGCTATGCAGAGGCAGCGCTATATCCCTGCGTTTTATAACGGAGAAAATTAGCAATATTGCGGCGCTTCCCGCAGTTGATATCAATATTGGATATAGCCAGCTCATACTCTTGGAAAGCACACCTATTCCAGAGTAGAAGAAGCCCCACATCAGCATCGTCAATATGCCGTAACCGACACCAGGGAGCAGCACGCCCCTGCTGATAGAGAATTGACGAAAGTCAACAGAAGCTATAGCTGTGCCTATTATTGCAAAGGCTATGCCAATATACTGTATGCTAGTTGGCGCCTCCGCAAGGAAAAGCACGCCGATCACTATCAGTATTATTGAAAATGTTGAAGCAATAGGTATTACTATTGACATCCTTCCGGCTCTAAGCCCTTTTATGAAGAACACTAGACCAAGCACGCTGAATATAGATGTGAAGACAAGGATAACGGCTTCTTGGTTATCAATTGAGATGGGTCGTAAAATATTGCTGCGACTACTGCAAGAATCGCTGCACTAAGCGCAAAATACCATATGTTCAGCCTAATTGGATCTTCTCTCTTGCTTAGTATAGAGCCCAAAAAATCTGAAACACCATAGCCAAGCATGGCGGCGAGACCTGCCAAAATGCTTACTAATGGTGCGGTTTCCATTATAGCAACTATATCCTAACTGTTGGCTGAGCTCAAATCAAAGCTGCTTCGTAGATTAGGCTTAGAGGCAGGCATGCGCTTGCCACTTTGCGTGATTGATCATTTTCCTCCTATCTTGAACATCTTTGTGCCACAGACTGGACATACACCTTCGTAAGCCTTTTTGCCGTTCTTCAGCGTCACTTCCTTTACGTCTTTCATTTCCCTCTTCTGCTTGCATTTCATACAATATGCTTCCATATTCTCACCAAACATCACTTTTGTAATCAAGGTTTTTAAATCAATATCAAACGGTAAATTCGCTCTTGAGCATGGGCACAGTTGCATTGAATTTCTGTCTGAGTGCTTCCTTGAGCTCCTCAGACTTTCTCCTTTCACCGTGGACTATGAGTACGTTTCTCAGATCTTTTAATTGAGATATGAATTTCATGAGCTGCTGCCTGTCTGCATGCGCAGATAAATGATAGTATTCGACGCCCATTTCTATGCTGAGCTTCTTGTTCGCTATCGTTATGGTCCTTTTATTCTCTATGAGGTCCCTGCCGGCAGTGCCTTCGGCTTGGTAACCCACAAGTATGATTTTGTTTGCAGGGTCCTTCCCCAACAGTTCTAAGTATCTTACTACTGGGCCGCCGGTAAGCATTCCGCTTGTGGTAACTATTATGGCTGCGCCACTGTCCTTTGCTATCCTGTAGCGTTGCTGCTTTGACTTTACTTCCTGGAAGTTCGGACTTTTGAATGGGTCATCTTCATTCATGAGTATCCTGTTCTGCAGCTCCTCCCTGCAGTATATAACATTGTGCCTGTGTATGCGCATGGCCTTGTTTATCATTCCGTCCATGTATATCGGTACCTTTTCAAGAAGCCCTGAGCGCATGTAATCGTCTAGCATGAAAAGGACCTCCTGGGCCCTGCCCACAGCGAAGCTAGGTATTACTATCTTTCCGCCCTGCTTTATTGTCTCGCTTATGCTCTTGAGCATCATGCCCGATATGGAGCGCTCGGTTGGGAAAATGTCGCTGTTGCCGCCGTATGTGCTTTCCGTGATGAGAGTATTAGCTTCGATGTGCTCCATGTTGGCAGCATCGAGAAGCCTAGTTTTTCTGAAGTTTATGTCACCGGTATAAAGCAGCTTTTCGAAGCCGTCATCGATATGCACGGCAGCGCTGCCGAGTATGTGGCCTGCTGGCACCAGCCTGAGCTTGAGACCCTTTATGGTGAAGTTCTTGTGGTACTCCACAAGCGAAAAGTGTTTCTGCATTCTCTTTATGCCTTCTGCGGTGAGGTTCTTAGGCTTTGAGATTTTTATGTAATCGTTTATAAGAACGTTGATGAGCTCGTATGTTGGTTTCGTCGAGTATACCTGGCCGTTCCAGCCGCTAGAGAAAATGTGCCCAAGATAGCCGCTGTGGTCAAGATGCGCGTGTGTTACAACGATTGCGTCAACGTCGTTAAGCTCGTCGTCCTCTATTAAAGGGTATTCTTCTGTTGAACCGAGCTTAACTCCAGCATCGAGCAGGATTTTGGTTCCTTTGCTTTCTAGCATTATGCAACTGCGGCCCACTTCGCCCGCAGCCCCAAAAAAAGTCAGTTTCAAAAAATCATCCTAAAATTATACTAATTGCTTGCACTAATATCAATATCATTGTTGCTCTGTTTGTTCTTCTCAGCATTCTTGTCCTTTATTATCGCTATATCCGCTAAGCTTATCTCGGCTTTTTCGAAGTGCTGTTTCTCCTTCTTTTGCTTTTGCCTCTTGTAGCCGGTAAGGCTCCTAAGCTTGTCGTAAAGCTCGTCGAGTTCGTGATCCTTGTCGCCAAGCTTCTTCTCGAGCTCTTCTATTTTCTTGTTGAGTTCCTCTATGTCGCCGGCTATGAGCTCCGAGCGCCTCTTGAGCCTGAAGTTCTTTATGGATTTCTCAAGGCTTTCGTTTATGCCGTTTATGCGCCTTATCAGTTCCTTTTCGCGGTCCGGCGTTAGTGCCGCTTCCGTAGATATTGCGAACTCTAGCTTCTCCTTCATCCTGCGAAGCTTGCCGATATTTTCGGTCTTTCCAGCATTCATCGCCAGCAGCTTTGCGACGGCTTCTTGCTCGACCTTCTTGTAGCCTAGCCTGTGCCTCGTCTTCTTAAGCTCCGCAATAATCGCGGAACGTTCCTCCTTGGCCTTGTTTATCGCGCTTTTTATTTCCTCTATTTTTGAGGTCTGGCCGCCTGCTGCCGATTCCAAAGGAGCCTGCTTCTCTACTGCATCGCCACTTTCAGTGCTCAGTGAATCGCCTATTCTTTGCTTGATAAGATTAGATTGTAAACATAAAGCAACTTGTCTGTTGTCTTTTCTATCGAAAATGAATTTGCTGTCTTTATAGCATTCTTTTTATATGACCGCAAGTTATTTAAAACGCTATTAAGTTTTCTTGCGCACGAGTCGTAGTTGTCCGGCTCGAATTTCTCGCCATTTACGCCGTTTTTTATGATTTCCTTCAGCGCGAGCATGTTAGCGCCTACTACTGGCTTGCCCATCGCCATCGCTTCTATAGAGGATATGCTCTGCGTCTCGAATTTCGAAGCGGTGGCGAAAACGTCTGAGGCAGCATATACGCTCGGAAGCATGCGCTCGCTAACGAAATTGAGGAACTTAACGCTTTCAGAAAGGCCGAGCCTGTTCGCAAGGTGCTTGTAGGTCGCTGCTGCAGGGCCGGTGCCGCCTATTACGAGCACGATGTCGTCCCTCTTCTTTGAAAGCTTCCAAAAGGCTCTGATTATTACATCAACCCGTTTCTCATTGCTGAGTCTGCCTATGTAAAGTATCACTTTCTTGCCAGGTGGTATATTGAGGGTATCTCTGACCTTCGAGCCGTCAATTTTTGGATTGAACCTTGATAGGTCTATGCCGTTTGGCACAACGAAAGTGTTTCTCACGTTTTGCTTTTCGAGAAAAGCCTTGATTGTGTTGCTCGGCACTATGGTTGCCTTGCATCTTCTGTAGAAGAATTTAGTGTATTTCCAGAGGTATTTGCTTGTGAACTTCCTCAGCGGCTTGCTTTTCGGATAGTAAGCTTCTATTACGTGCCTGTCCTTAACCATTGTGTGGAATGAGCCCACTATTGGCAAATCAAGCAATTTTGCTGAAATCAGCGCTGAAAAGCCCATCATAAACGGAGTCTGTGCATGTATGATGTCGAAGTTCATAGATGCCATCTTTATTGTTGATCTGTATGGAAATATTGGCATTTTGTATTGCGGGTATGGCCTGAAGTTTATGCCTCTAAACACGAATATCTTATCTTTTGGCGAGTACCTACCAGCATTGCTTGTGGTAAACAGATAAACTTCGTGACCACGTCTTTCGAGCTCCTTCCTGAAATTGATTATCGAATTGACGACGCCATCCATCGCAGGCAGATAAGTATCTGAATAAAAAGCTATTTTCAAAGTTTCCATCGCAGTCACAGCTGCACTGTTTCACCGCCAGCGTTTTTTATCTTTTCCGAAGCGCGCTTCGAGAATCCGCTAGCTTTTATTACAGCTGGCTTTTCAAGGGAACCGTCGCTTAGGACCTTGTAGCCTTTGAGCTCTATCACAGGCTTTGGCTCGCTCGACTCTTCGGCAAGCTTTGATATTCTTGAAAGGTCTATTTCTTTAAGCCTATATCTGTTCCAGCTGTAGAAGCCTTTTTTCCTAAGCCTTTCACGCTCATAAACAATAATTCTAGTGAACTTGTGCTTTCTCCCGGCTTTGCCTACGCCACCCCTTTCGCCAGAGCCGCGGTTGTTTTTTATGTTGCCAGCGCCCCAACTTCTCTTGCCAAGATATTTTCTGCTTCTCTTTTTTAGCCTTTGAACCATGCCATCACAGCATTCTTTTTATCAGGTTGTTTATGCCAGCGCCGCTATATCCAAGGGAACCGCCATCGCTTACGCTCCTTTTTATGCTTTTGTAGCCGTGCTTCGGCGGCTTCATGCCTATCGGAAGATTCAAAACCTCGCTCGGAGGCACTTTGCCTGAAAGCAACGCATCGATTTTTTCCTCGTTCAATCCAAGGCCCTTTGCATCGTTCAGCATGTTAAGCGTTGCCTTGTCTATCTCACCATATGCGACGTAATCTGCGCATTTCCTTATCATGCCTATATTTTGGCTTTGACCAAATACAAGTACGAGGTTGTTGACCCTTTTTAGCCTGAGCCTGTTAAGAGTGTCGCTAATGCTGCGCCTGATGTTTGCACGCCCGCGAACTCTGATGACAGCCAGTAGCTTATTCTCTATGTCTTTCTTTGTCACCATAAAAACACGCGAAGGAACTTCAGAACTGACATAACTATTATTTACTAATAATATAAAAATGTTGCTAAGCGGGCTTGCTCTTCTGGGCCGAGACAAAATCCTTAAATGCCGCAAGGTATTTGGATATGTGCTCCTTTGTGTTTTCGTCAACAAGCTTGCCATCCTTTATTTTTTCGCCAGCAAAAGGTATGAATATCTCAGGCTTTTTCATATCGTTCACGTTTAGGTAAAGGAATGATTGCCTAAGATGATACTGAGCGCGTGAACCGCCAAGCAGTCCTATCGATTCCGATATCACGCCAGCCGGCTTTCTCTCAAATACATTATCATCGTGAGGCCTTGATGCGGCGTCTATTGCGTTTTTCAGGTATCCTGGCACCGAATAGTTGTACTCCGGCATTACTATCAGTATGCCGTCGCTATTTCTTATCGCATTCTTGAAACGCACAACCGGCTCTGGCGGGTTCTGCTCTTGGTCCTGATTGAATAGAGGTATGTCAGAAATGTCATAAAGTGAGATTTCGACACCTTCAGGCGAAAGCTCCTTGCATGCCTCAGCCAAGACCCTTGAGAATGAATCCTTCCTAAAGGAGAATCCAAACAGTAGTATTTTCATGAAATAAGCTTTGCACTCAAACAATTATAAGCTTTACCTATTCAGAATTTTACGACGATACATTTTTGCAAAAATATATCAAAGTAAAAGCGTTTTGCGTAACTTTTTAAAATCTGTGAAATCAAAACGCAATCATGGCTTCAAAAAAGATTGGCGTGGCTTTAGGCATAATAATACTGCTGGCTGACTTGTACTGGATAGCGACTAGTTATTCTGTGGCGCTCTGGCTTGCGCTCGGCATAATAATTCTGGTTGCCGACGTGATATGGATTGCGCTAGACGCCAAAGGCAGTTAACCGTCAAGCGTATGCTTAGTTGAATATAGGGGGACTACAATGAAGGCAATTGTAGCGCAGTTGTTGTTAGTTTTGGCTCTTGTGCAGGCGGCGTTTGCTCAAGGTTATGGCTACGGCACTTCAAAAATAGAGTTAAGCGCAGCGAATATTACTGTATTGCAGGGAAATTCCGCAACGCTTCAATACACGGTGGCTCTGAACAGCGGCTCTACATGGGGCACAACAATCAGCATAGAGAATTCAAGCGCACTAGCGGCGAGCGGCATCTCTATTTCTCTTTCAAATACTTACGGCGATCCCACATACAGCGGCACAGCGACAGTTAGTGTGTCAGGCAGCGCGGCTCCTGGCAATTATACAGCATATTTCGAAGCCACTGGAGACGATCCTTCGGTTTCGGCCGCAGCTCTTAGAATAGAGGTTGAAAGCCCCGCAGTAAGCACAGCCACAACGACTGCCACTACAACCGCACTGCCACAACAAACTGTGCCTAAATTTGGCCTTGTGAATTCAACTACAGTCTTTGTAAATGGCTCGAAAGGCGCTGTAGTAACTATAGCAAACAACGCTATTGTCGCTTCTATAAGGCCTGGCACTTATGTGCTTTACAAGAACGAAACTTACAAATATTACAATTTCACGCTTGCGCTCTTTTCTGTTTCTGACGTCGGAAGTCCGCCAAATGAATCCCAGTACCTGCCGAGCGCGGCTTATGCGTTCGAGGTAAACGGCAACATCTCGCCTGCTTTCGAATTTGTCAATGCCAGTGGCAAGCCATACGCAATTATAAGCACTGTTAAGGCGAATGAAAATACAACAAGCTGGACATTCCTTGGAGGAACTTTCAACGGAACGGATTATGTTGGCGGCAAATACGCTTTCGCTGACGTGTGGACGCACGAAAACTCCACTACGATGATAAACGACGCATTCGTGAAGCCCGTGATGTGGGTGTTTGAGAGTCCGGTCCCAACAACAACCTCTTTGTCTACATCTGTTTCAACGACGGTTGTGCCGCCAGTGCCAGCCACGACGTCAATACCTCCAAAACCTTCGTATTCGGGAAGCACGTATGTCTACGCGGTAGTAGCGATAATAATCATAATCGTAATCGTAGTAGCGCTCGCATATGCTTACAGCAAGCGCAGGCATGCTTGACTTTATTTTGAAATGCTGTAGATCCTGCCGCGCCATTCTATGCTTTCCATTCTTGAAGCTTTAACTAGGTTGTATAGGTATATTGCAGGCATAGCCAAAACAATAAAAAGTAGCGCTAAGGATCTTTTAGGCATTCTTGCAATAGATTTGTACTCGCTTATCACAAGGTGTAGAAGCAGTATAGCAAATATAGGGGCAACAAAAATCGACATCGCGATTCCGGAAGCGAGAAGCAGAAGCTCAGCCGAATAATAGGCCGTGCCTATATAAAGATTTTTTCTGTAGCCCAGCAGAGTCAATGCAGCTTGTCTATTTGCCCATTCTGTGAAGCTCGCTGCATTTTCTTTGACATTTACAACGACTTCAGCGTCTTTCACGTAAGCTATTCCAAGGCCCTTTTCTTTTGCGCGTTTTGTTATGCTTATGTCGTCTGATATGGCGTATTTCGAATCTTCAAGAAGGTAAAAAAGCCTTTTGTCGACAAGGTTCTTCTTGAAAGCAAGGGATCCGCCCCAGCCAAATCTTGTGATTTTGCTGCCCATAAGGCTTTGGCCTACAAGACCCCAGAGCATCTTTATCTTAGACCATATGCTATTATCTATTGGAACGAAAAAAGGGAAGGTTGTAGATATGCCTATGCGAGCATCGCTTAACGGCTTTATTAGTTTTTCAAGCCATGTGTTTGAAACTCTTATATCAGAATCGGCAATGACATAAACGTTATAGTTTTGAAAAGTTTTCAGAGCGTATGCTATAGCTCGGTTTTTGCCACTGCATCTCTTGCATGTTCCTTTTGCAATCACGGTTTTTATTCCAACCTTAGAGGCTGCGATTGATGCTGGATCGCTTGAAGAGTCAACAACTGCGACAATATCGTAATTGTGGTAGCTTTGGTTCTTCAAAGAGCTGAAATTTTCAAGCTGCGTCACGTCTTGGCCCTTTGCAGGCAAAATGATCAGTGTTTTTGGCTTGAAGCCCTTGACTGTTTTGTATTTTTCCGCATGTTGGAAAAAGCCATTTATGTCAAGTGCAAGTACCGCTGCAAAGACAATTGCTATGAAACCTTCGTATATGGCAAGAAGCATGATACTAAAGAGTTGGGCAAGGTTTTTAATCGTGCATGGACTTTTTATTGACGTCCCTACGGATTCTTGCAGCAATGACCGCATATTTGAAATGTTTTACATGCTCCCTAGCAAGTCCTAATAAGTATTTAAAATGATTGTGCATAAGTAATTATGATGGAAAGCATAAAAGGACTGGCCAAGTCAAAGGATGAGCGCCTGCTTGTGCTCGCTGTCGACATAGACAACGACCTTTACAGGAAAACAAAGATAAGCGGGCCTGTTGTTGGCAGGGTCCAGAACCTCAATGCAGCAACGCAGCTTTCACTTGCCGATCCAGAGGAAACAGACGCAAACACGATGTTCCAGGCTGTGAAGCTTTACGATGAGCTCAAGAAAGAGGGCTATTTCGTAAACGTTGCTACAATAACAGGCACAGAGACTGAAGGCTATGAAGCAGATAGGGAAATAGCGAGGCAGCTAGAGCTTGTGCTCAACGAATACAAAGTCGATGCATGCATATTTGTTACAGATGGGGCCAGCGATAAGCGAGTGCTTCCTCTTGTTGAATCAAGGGTAAAGATAAACGGCGTAAGATATGTTAAGATGAAACAGGCAGAGAACCTTGAAAACACATACTTCACGCTGCTAGAAAAGCTCAAAGAACCGCACTATGCGAGGATAGTTTTTGGCATACCGGCATTGCTGCTTTTGCTTTTTGCCTTGAGCTACTTCTTCGGACTCGGCTGGGAAGCGCCTGTTGCAATCATAGGCATATACCTTGCAATAAAGGGCTTTGGCTTAGAGGACGCTCTGCTAGGTTCGCTCAGAGGTTTCGGTTTCAGCATAGACAGAATAAGCTTCGTTTTCTATCTTGGCTCGCTGCTTTTCTTCATAGCAAGCATTTTCCTCGGTTATGGCAACTATGTGTCAGAGGCTTCAGTAACCAGCAATCCCACGCTTCTTTGGATGTATGCCATAGAGGGCTTCCTTGTGCTTCTGCCAATTGTGCTTATAATGTACCTCATAGGCAAGATAATCGATGCAAGAGGCAGCAGGTACATATTCAGGAACTTCAAGTACGGAATGTATGTGGGCTCTTCTATAATACTTTGGGTCATGCTGTACGCGTTCATAGCCTGGATAATAGGCCAGATATACTTCAGCCAACTTCTTCTGTTTGTAATACTTGCGATACTGATAGGTGTTGCTGTATCGCTATTCACGAGCTACTTAAGAAGGAAGCTGCTAAGGACCAGGCGCCTAGTGGGCAAACTTGTAGTAAATGAGCTTGGAGCGCTTATAGGCAAGATTGCCGGAGTTAATGTCAGCAGAGGCGTAATAACGATAAACACGAGCTTTGGGAACAAGATAAACTACACGATAGACAGGATAACCGACATATCAGACAAGGTCGTGATAAAGTAGTTGCGGTACGCTTTTATTTGTATATTGAATGATATACTGTGCCTGTGTCATCAGTGATGACTATGCATTCGCCTTCGCATTCTATTAGGCAAGCTTGGCACAGTATGCACGCTGAGCCATTAACAGCTACAGATATGCCGCCGCTGCCGTCCTTTTCAACATCTGCGAAATGGTTGTGACCGTCTTGCACGTTGCTCCATTTTGCTACAACAGCGGGGTCGCTTTTGCCAGTCCATTTGAATTCGTCAGGAGCGTGATCCGCATTAACCTCAGCTATGTTACGCCTGTCTCTTATCTCAAACACCGCTACAGGGCATACATCCCTGCAGTGATTGCATCCAGTGCATTTTGGCTTTTCTACATACACATCCATAAAATCACAATGATAAACTCAATTATGTAGCTAAAATTAAATGTTTTTCGCTGCTTGCGAGCCAGGTCAGTAAAATTGTGCTAGCCTATCCCTTCAAGTATGCTTTTCGCACTGCTGGCACCTATCCTTATTTTTTCGAGTTTCCAGCCAGCGTCAATGCACGCTTTTATCCCAGAAAGAGCCTGCTCAGCATTACCTATGCCTCCAGCAAGCTTTATGCCTGTGAGTTCCTTGCTTACAACACCCGCTGCTATCAAAGGCACTGTGTCTGGCGCAAAGCCTGTATATTCTGAATTTCTATCTGGGTGGTTTTTGCCTTTAATGGCAAAACCGGTGCTTGTCTTCACAAAATCTGCTCCTGCCCCTTCCAAATACGAAGACATTTCTGTTATTTCAGAGTTTGATAGATAGTATGTTTCCAGTATGCCTTTTGCAAGCATGCCGTGCGCGTGTGCCGAGCTCACAATTTTTTCAAGTTGGTCCCTGAACGCATCTTTATCTGATCTGAACATTGATATGTCGCACACAAAGTCTATCTCAGCTGCACAGCTGCTTGCAGCAAATTCTGTTTGGCTCACTTTGTCGCTTGTAGTTGACATGTTTCCATAAGGAAAGCCGACAACCGCTACTATATAGATACTTGCGCTGGAAACGACGTTTGCCACCAAGCTTATTTTTGTTACAGGTATGCAGATGTGCTTTATGCCAAGGGCCACGCTCGATTCGGCAAATTCCTCAAACTGGGCGTCGGTCGAATAAGGATAGAGAAGAGTTGCGTCTATATTGCTTCTGAACCAGCTTCTGGCGCTTTCCGATGACCCAAAAATTGCACGTATTAAGTTGCTTGCTTCATCGCCCATAACTTTCTACATGGCGCTCAATTATAATAAGCTATGCGACTGTGACTTTTACGCCCCTTACTAGAATGTCTGGCACGAAATAGTAGCTGCCTTCGGAATCCCAGGAGGTGCTCTGCCTCAGCCTTGTCGAAGCGTAGTCTATGTTCTTCAACATGCGTATCATGTTGTCGCTTATCCTTATGCCAACCATCGCCTTTGCATATGGGGCTTTTATCGCGAATTTTGGCTCGCCATTCTTTACATATATTGCAAGATCTCTTGGCACAGTGGAAAAGTCGCCGCTCAGATAGTTGCTAAACCTTGTGTACCATGTAGAGCTGAGCAAAATTCCATGGTCAAGCTTTGCTATAAGTTTATCAAAGCTTACGCGTTTCTTGTGCAGTAAAACGAGAGTGTTTGGCGAAGGTTCGACAAGTCCGGCGTTGCCTGTGCTCTTTGTGCCATATTTGACTGCCGTTGAATAATTGTGAAGATAGGTTTTAAGCACACCATTTTCTATAAGTTTGGTTCTTTGCGTGGGAAACCCTTCGCTGTCAAATGTCGATGAGTTTATGCCGCTCTTGACCCTGCCATCATCGTATATAGATAGGTTTTTGTTCGCTATCTCTTTCCCCAATTTGCCAGACAAAAAGCTGCCTGTTTCGATGCTTCCAATGCAAGCCATCGCATTGACATTTGAGAGAAGAAGACCTGCTGGAGACGGCATGTAGATGACATCGTATATGCCGTTGGCTATTTTGCCGGTGGTGAGTCCATCAATAAGTTCTATCCCGTTCCTTGCTATGCTAGTTCTTTTTATGTCATCGATGTATCTAGAAGCTATGAAATCTTGGAATGAGAGACCATTCTTTGATATGCGCAAAGTAAACCTAGAAAATGTGCTTGTTTCGCTTTCCGCAACGCGCTTGCTTGTTGCAAAGCCTGAGTTTGAGTGGCCTAGCATTAATGTGCCTGAGATGGTTTCTGCACCGAGCGAAAGCGCATCGTTTATCGCAGCATTGGCAATTTCTTTCGCGTCTTCATAGCTATAATCGATCATTTTTCTGTCATAGCCCAAATCAGGTCCGTATTTGAATGGCCCTTCTGCGATTCCGTTGTAGTCTTCCTTAGGCTTCATCTTTGATATTGTGGCTTTTGCCCTCTTGAGCGAGCTCATTATGTCTGGGTCCCTTAGGCTTTTCATAGAGACGAAGAGGATGCGCTTTTTGCTGGTGAGGAATACATCTGCACCGAGCGAATTTTTGTTAACTATTGAGTCTATCTTTGAATTTGCAATTTTTAGGTACATTCTCCTTCTTTCCGAAACATCCGCTACGGCCTCGTCGAATCCCTGAGCAATAGCCTGCTTCACTATCTTTTCTGCTATTTCTATCATCTAATCAAACTCAAGCAGCGCATCGCCGCCTCCCATAGTTACTGGCAAACCCTGCATTGGTTCGCCCTTTCCGCATTCACCAAGGTAATACTTAACATTTTTGTCAACGAGCGTGACAGAGCTCCAGAATCTTTGCGTTGTGGTTTCTATTACATAGTTTTTTACTGGCTCTTCGATGCTGCCATTTTTTATAAGATAAGCTTCGTTGCCCCTGTACCTTGCGAAGCTTCTTGTGTCGTCTATATTCCATTCCGTGAAGCTTTTCACATATATGCCGTTTCTCGCCTCTTTCAATAGGTCGTCAAAGGTGGCGTTGCCGCCTTTGAGATATGTGTTAGACATCCTCACAAGGGGCTCATTAGCATAGCTGCTGCTCCTTGCCGAGCCGTTGCTTTTGATGCCGAGCATGCCAGCGTATTCCCTGTTGAGAAGAAGCTCCTTCTGCACGCCATTTTCGACTATTATTTTAGGTCTTGCCTTTACAGCTTCGTCATCGTATAAAAAGAATCCGTATGAGTTTTTTATCGTAGGATCGTCTATTATGGTTATGGCTTCGCTGCCTATGCGCATGCCCAGGTTGTCGCCAGTTACGTAGCTTTCGCCCGCCTGCGCTGACTCGCGGCCGAATACCCTGTCGGCTTCGTTAGGATGGCCAATGCTTTCATGCACCGCTATGCCGCTTATCTCGCTCGATATTACAATGTTTTTTATTTTTTTGAGATCTGAGCTGCTCAGGCTTATGCCTTTGCTTATGACGTTGCTTATTCCTTTTATTTCTGATTCAAGCTTTCTTACAATAGAACCCTCGTCAAGCACCTCGTAGCCGCCTGTGCCACCGAATTGGAGAAATCTCTGCCTGGTTTCGCCGCGCTCGCCTATTATGAGGCTTATGAAGGTGTTTGTTATTGGCAGGCTGCTCCTAATTTCGCTGCCTTCGGAATTTTTGAAGTAGGTAACGTCTCTGCCAAAGCCGCCGTAGACGCTTCTGAATTTCACCTTTTTGTTGTCCTTAAGAGACTTGTCTATGCTCAGCAGCGTATCAAGCATGCTTTCGCTCGATACAGGCTTTCTTTCCCTTTCCTTGTAGTTAGCCTTTTCGCGTTTTTCTGGCGAGAGAACAGTCGATGCTCCAAGAGGCTTTGCACCCTTGATTAAATCGGCTATGACGCTTTTGCTGAGCTTGTTGGTAGACACAGTATACATGCTGCCTTTTTTGAGAAATCTGACTCTAAGCCCAACTTCGTCGGAAAAGCCACCGCCGTTGACAAGCCCTTGCTCTATTGCAAACGAGTAAGATACGCTGTGCTCAAGATATACTTCTGCGTAATCGCCAGCAGTCTCGGCAAGCTTCAACGCGTATTCGGCTATTTCATCCATGCACTAGCCGAACAAACTAGCCAAGCCTCCTGCGGCTTCCTCTTCCGTCTTCTTCTGCTCTTCTTCTTTCTTCTCTGAGCCCTTGTTGCTTGGTGCGCCAGCCGGAGCGGCTTGCTGCTGAGCAGGCTGGAAATTCTGCGCATTCTTTATAATCTCTTTTATGTTCACGCCCTTGAGTGAATTCACAAGAGCTTTTATCCTGGCTTCGTCAGGAGTGATCCCTGCTGTCTTTACTAGATTTGATATGTTTTCCTCGTTTATTTCCTTTCCTGCCGCATCCAATAAAAGGGCAGCGTATATGTATTCCATTTTTTACACCTCAAGCATTTTGGTTTGACGCGTTGTTTACAGCTACTGCCTTTGCAATCGCTTCAGCAATTAGCCTTTCAAGTATTCCTGGCTCGTATATATTTGCCGAAACGCCAAGGCCAAGAGCGCTAAAGTATGCCTTCTTTATGAACGCTTCTATGTTGTAAGGCGTTATGTATTCGGCTTCTATGCTCAGGGCGTATCCCTGCGCAAAAGCCTCTGCTATGCTCTTTATAGTGTAATCCCTGTTGATTGCAAACACGTCTTCGGTAAATAGAATGTTTTCGGAGACAGCCGCTGCGAGTGTCATTTTCGCCTCGAAAGGCATTATGTCGAGTATTTTAAGAACCTTTGCTACTGCTGCACTAACTACGGCACCCTTTTCGACTATTTTCTTGCTCTTTGCTATGACGACCTTGCCCTTCTGGATCTGTACGTCTATGCCAGCTTTTTTCAGGTCCGTGACAGTTTGACCTGGTGCTATCGATGTTTCTTTGGCTTCTACAACTATGTCGCTTTGAGCTATCTGCCCTGGCTTTGCCGGAAGTTTGACCTTGTTTGCAGAAATTTTTTCATAAAGATCAAAAACATCGTTGTTTGAGAGCACAAGCGCAACGTTTTTGTCAAGATATTTTGAAAGCTTGCTCAGATTTTCATCGCCTTCGAGGGCCTTCAGCATGAGGTTTTTCCTGGCTATGACTATCTTTGTGGATTCGCCCTTCAGTTTGTTTCTGGCCTTCTGAAGCAGGTTGTCAGGCACTGAATTGAGCGGCATTACTCCAATTACTTTGTAGCCCTTTATTTCATCCTTGAGCCTTTTTACAAATTCAATCTTCTCAGACTTCAACATTAAAACACCTATATGAGCCTGAAAGGCTTGCTCATGCTAAGTTTTACATATACTGACTTTATATGAACTTTGCCGAGCTTTTTGCCTATGCTGTTAAGCACTTCTTCTATGTTTTCGTATATTTCCTTTGGCTGCATTGTCTCATTGCCAACCATGCAGTGCACCGTGGGCAGATATTTGCCCTTGCTTTTTATGGTAATACGCCTGTCGGCTTCAGAAGATATGCTTGGAAGCGAACTGCTGTCTATAAGCGGCTTTGGCATCATGTCCCTCGGGCCTAGGAATTGACCGAGATTCTTTGCCACAACAGGCATGAGCGCAGGCTCTGCGAAAAGCGTGTAATTTAGAAGTGATTTAAGTCTAAGCTTGTCACTAGCTATAGTTGGTATTTCGCTGCCGTTTATCACTTCTATGCCGAGCTTCTTAGCTTCGTTCATCAGAGACGCGCTGTTTGCGAACACTGCCAGCTTTGTGCTTTTGCCTTTTGGATGCGGCAGTAGTATGTTCATGTTGAGCCTGTTCTCCTGCTTGTTGAAATCTATGCCTTTAAAGTTTATCGCAAGCTCCACGCTCTGCTTGAACTTTCTCTTGCCCTTTTCAGAGCTTATGAACTTCTCAAATTCCTCGAAACTCTCTGCCATTCAATCCCTCCTGCAAACTGCAGTACTTGCGGGAAAAAGAGCCTGCTTTGAGCAAAGCACTCCTACAAGATTGTATAGTTTTATGCTTGAATAAGCTTTTATA